>NZ_CBTK010000279.1 GCF_000531125.1 Candidatus Contendobacter odensis Run_B_J11
GCCGCCGCCGTTGCCGGTGGGTCGCGGTCGCAGTTCCCGCGCCCTGGCCGCCGCGTTCGCGGCCCGGTGCGCTCCTTTGTTGGCGGTGTCTTGTGGCGTCTAGCGCCCCCGTTGCTCCCGCGCTTTCGGGCGCGGTGGTTGGTTTCTCTGGCGGTCGGCGCTTGCCGTCGGTGTTTCGCCCGCTGGTCGCTGGCGTTGCCGCTGGCGTTGCGGCTGGCGGTCGTTCGGTGGTGGTCGGTTGCGCCGGTGGCGCGGACGGCTTTGTGCGCTCCGCTGTTCCTGGCGCTGCGGTTTTCCGCGCCGCCTCTTTTGGCACTAGCCGCGCTGCGTTCGCGGCTCGATCTGTTGCCTTGGTTCGCGCTGTTGCCGCTGGTGGCGTCGGCTCCGGGCTGGTTGTGTTTCCCGCCGCGCCTTGTCCTGCTGGTTTGTTGCCTTCCCCGCGTTCGCTGGCCTGCTTTTGTGGTCTGGGTTCCGGTTCGTGGGCTTCTGCTGCTTTTGCCGCTGGTCTTGGCGTGCGGGTTGTTGTGTTCCCGTGCGGGTTTTCCGCGTTGCCGCCTTGGGGTTTGTGGCGTCCCTTGGCGGGTGCGTGGTCTGGCGGGTTTTTGCTGGTGCGTTGATTGCTGCTCTGGTTTCGCCGCCCGCTCTGGGCGGTTTTTTTTTGCCCGCTGTTGTGAGAGAGCAAGAGAAAAACCAGAAAATAATCAACTTAGCATTGTATTTTAATGCTAAGTTGCATTATAATTCCTATGTGGTTCATGTAGTTGCTTCACTTGCTCTTTGTGGTGGATTGAGGCGGCAAGTAAAAAACTGTCAACCCACCGGCCACACCCATTAATCACTTGGAGAATGAGATGACTATGCAGATTCAGGAATACAACGAGACCGCCGCCGCCTTGGCAGTATTGCGGGAAAAGTATTGCACCGTTTTTGACGTGCAGACGGTTAAAGGAATGGCAGATGCGCGGGAAGCCCGCGCCGATGTTCGCAGTTATCGGATTGGACTTGAAAAGTTACGCAAGGAAATCAAAGCCCCGGCGCTGGAAAGAACCCGCTTGATTGACGAGGAAGCGAAAAGAATCACGGCTGAATTGCTGGCGATTGAAGAACCGATAGACGCGGCGATTAAAGCCGAGGAAACCCGCAAGGTCGAAGAGAAAGCGGCCAAGGAACGCGCCGAAGCGGCCCGCATTGCCGCAATACAAGCCCGCATTGCGGCCATTCGCAACCATTACACCGCCGCCGTAAATCAGTGCGCTGATTACACGCGCTTAATCATTGAACAACTCGCAGCGATGGCGTTAGCGCCGGATGACTTTGACGAGTTCATGCCCGAAGCGAAAGCTGCCCAGGATGAAACCCGCGCCGCCTTAATCATCTTGTTAAGCCAGCAGATGGAAGCCGAAGCCGAACAGGCGCGAATCAAAGCCGAGCGGGAAGAATTGGCGCGGTTGCGTCAGCAGGACGAAGAGCGGAAAGCCGACCAGGCGCAGATAGAAGCCGAAGCGAAAGCGAAAGCCGACGAGGAAGCGGCAGCTATTCGCAAGGCGCAAGAAGCGGAAGCAGCCCGCATTACCGCCGCACAGCAGGAATTGGACGAACGGCAGCGCAAGATTGACGAGGAAGAACAGCGGCAGGCAGAAGAACGCCGCCAGAAAGCAATAGCCGACGCCAAAGCGAAAGCAGAAGCCGAAGCGGCAGCCATCCGCCAGCAGCAGGAAGCCAAGGCAAAGAATACCCGCAAGAAAATAGCAACACCCTTGCAGGAGATTGAAACCGCGATTGGCGTAGGAAAAACAAAAGTTAGCGACGGATTAAGAGCCGCCTACGAAATTGGCTATTCGGACGGCATCAAAGCCGGACAAATCGCCGCCTAATCACCATCACCCCGCGCCAAGGATAGGTGCAACCACTTGGAGCAATACCCATGATTGACACTCGCAACAGCAAGGCCGAGATATTCGGCGAAACGATGGACGTTGAAACCGATTATGAATGGGACGGTGGTTATCCCATCATTCATAACGTCATAGTCATTAAGCAAGTCGCAAAGAAGGGTCAGGTTTTTTATGACATTCACGGACTGGCAAACATCGGCCCGGCTTGGAAGCGTTATGACATGACCGACCTGTTATCAGATGCGACGATTCGCAGCATCGCAGAGGAAATCTGCCAGAACGCCACCATGCAGCGTTTTGAGGATGCAACAGAAAGGTCAATGGAGCGGTTTTTATTCAACCGCTATAGCGACCCGTTCACCGCGCCAGAACCGAAGAACTACACCGAGACCATGCACGAAGTTTGCGCATAAAGAAAAGCCGCTTTCGTTGTTGATAGCAACGAGAGCGGCCCGAACAACCCACCACTTAAAGAGCCGCAAGCATGACTGAACGCGATATGACATTGCAAGAGATTCTTGAAGACCTAGCTTGGAGCGAGAACAGCGACGCTGAGCAACGAGCTTTTGAGGCATGGCTAGACAGTCCCGAAGGCGTTGATTATGTCAACTTCAAAGCCTACGAAGCGTCCACCCACGGCAGCAACGTACAGGGTTACGGCTATGCGTGATGAAATCAAAGTCAGAACGCCGCACTACTGGCTAGAAATCCCCGCAGCAACGCCCATCGTTGCGCTTGCCGCATTGCTGGCAGATACCCGGTTAAGAATCCGCTGGAATAACCTCTTGAGAGACTGCACAGGGCGCAGAGGCTTTATTGAGTTGCATCACCCTGTATTCAGCAGCAACAACACCCCTAACCTTCACCGCTAACCACAAGGAACCGGCTCGCAATGGCCGGTTAAATGACAATGGGTAATGAAATCGCACTTGACGACATCACGCAGTTAGAACCCGGTCAGATTATGGCGGAGTCTGTACGCCAATGGCGTAGCGATTGCCAATCCGGGCAGTTCAAGATTGGCGCTTCAACCATGCGCGGCAAGAAAATTGACATGGAGTTAATCGGCGCTCAAATCTCAGAAGGTGAATACTTCGGCTATCCGCGCCAGAAATGGCTTGCAGTCCTATTTGTTGACCCCGACGGCGTTCTTTCTTCCATTCTGTTCAAGACCGAGAGCTTAGACCAGTTCGAGGAATTACGCCGCGCCTATCGTCTTAAAGGCGAGACCCTGTTAGGCAAGACCATCAGGGCGGAAATGAACGGACGCACCAGCAAGGCCAACGGTAAAGGCTATTTTGCCGTTGAGTTTGAAGTTGTGGCGGAAGGTAAATATGCCGAAGCCATCGCGCAATTCCGCCAGATTCATTACGACCCTAATTTTATTCGACTGATTGAAGCGAAAAAGAAAGAGGACGAGAAAGAAGCCGACTAATCCTGTACGCGCCAAGGAAGGCGCTTTTTTCGAGGAAGAATTGCTATGAATAACCGCCAATATCAGGACATCCCCGCCATCAGCAGCCATCGGCTGATTGCGATGCTGGAATCACCGGCCCATTGCTGGCGACAATACCTTGACCCCGACCGCAAAGCCGAAGCGCCGACCGACGCGCTTAAATTGGGAACATTGGTACATTGCCTAACCTTGAACCCGCACGACTTTGATAACGAGTTTCTGGTTGCGGACTACGACCGCCGCAGCAAGGCAGGAAAGGCGCGATATGCCGAACTCAATCAATACGGCCTAACAGTCATCAAACCCGCCGAGCTTGAACGCGCCCAGGCGATTGCAGACGCCCTGCAATACGACAACGACGCCCGCAAACTTTTAAGGTATGGCAGGAAAGAGCGGACGATTGTTAAACCCCGCGCCGCTGGCTTGTTGCCATTAAAGGCGCGGCTGGACATTCACAACGAAGCCAAGCGGCAGATTATTGAGCTTAAAACAACGAGGGATATTGCGACGATTCTAAAAACCATCGCGGATTATCACTACCTGCTATCCGCCGCCTTCTATCAGGACATCAGCCAAAGCCGCAGCGTTGTTTTTATCTTTGTTCAGACCATTGAACCTTACAAGGTCGAGATTTTTGAGCCTGCTTATGGGCAGCTTGACCAAGGCCGCGATGCGATGAACACCGCGCTTGAACAGTTTGACGCTTGCTGGCTGGCGAATCATTGGCCCGAAGCCGAACCCATAGCGCCCGCAATAAACGATGACCCGCTGATGCTGAATTTCCTACCCACGAACCCGAACCGGCAACGCTTTGAATTGCAGGTTGGTGAATTGGCGCTATGAATGATTTTAGATGGAGAGACCAAAGCGGAATTTTTCATCATCCTCATGAAATGGAAACACGCCATCTGTTTTACACGTTGCGAATGATCTGGAATCACACCATGCCGGAGAGGGTACAAATGACGCCGTATGCGGCGCATGAATTTATAGACTTTTACACGGTGAATTATATGGAGAGCGCCGTTAAAGCGATAGGCAGAGAACTTTTAACGCGCAATGACATATCGCCAGAATGGAGAAAGGAACTGGACTTTATGGCATCGCATTTTACACCTATCCCACTTGGAGAATTGGCGCTATGAACGCAAGAGCGAAAGCCAAAATGGGGCTTATCCAGTGGCCGGATATAAAAGAACGCAGGAAAGCCGGGCTATCGGCATACGACCAAGAAAGCAAAACGTGGCAAATCGTTGAAATTTGTGATGAGCCAATAGCGATGAAGCGAAGCAGGGAACGCGAGATTGAAACCGGCGAGCCTTGCGGCATCACGCTCTACGGCAAAAACGACATCCCGCAGATCGGCGAACGAGTTTGGCCTGCCTGATCACGATTGACACCCACCCACGCCACGGACGGCCATTTATGGAAAGACAGATCATGCCGATCAAGCCTGAAAACCGCACCAGATACCCGCACAACTGGAAACAAATGAGGGCGGCAATTCTGGATCGCGCCCGCCATTGTTGCGAGTGGTGCGGAATCGCAGACGGCAGCACACGCGGAGCAACAAAAATCGTGTTGACCATCGCGCACCTCGACCACACGCCCGAACACAACGACCCGGATAACCTTCGCGCCTTATGCCAGCGTTGCCATTTGGCTTATGACGCCAAACACCACCAACAGACCGCCTATCAAACCCGCCGCGCTGGCAAAGCCAAGGGAGATTTGTTCAGCAACGAGAACAAACCATGACTATCCCTCGTTTCATCCGAATGCGCGATGCGCCGGCCTACCTCGGTATGGACCGCACTGTGTTCAACCATGAAGTGCGTCCCCTTTTGACTGAAATTCCGATTGGAACACAGGGTATAGCTTTTGACCGGCTTGATTTAGATGCGTGGGCAGATCAGCATAAGCACTGCAATGGTCGGCCACCACGCGGAGAACGTGTATGGCCCGAAAACAACGAATGCCTGGCCTCTGGCAACGCCCCGACGGCTACTGGCAACTCGACAAACGTATCAAAGGTTATGGCCCTGTGCGCGAAAGTACGGGGACAAAAGACTATGCGGAAGCCGAGCAACGAGCGCGAGCGCGCATCCAAGAGCTAGAGAACGCCGCCCGCTATGGAACACGCTTACGTCACACCTTTGCCGAGGCAGCGGAAAAGTACCTGATGGAACATACCCATAAGCGCGGATTGGAGCGTGATGCTCGAGACATTGCTTGTGTATTGCCCTGGATTGGTGAATTAGCAATGGCTAACCTGCATATGGGGACATTGACCCCATTTATCACGGCCCGGCGTGGGAAAGTGAAAGCAGCAACCATCAACCGCACCTTGGCGGTGGTGCGGCGCATTCTGAATCTGAGCGCCCGTCTTTGGCGGGATGAATCGGGTCAAACGTGGCTGGCGGAAGCACCGTTGCTGCAACTGCTTCCCAAGACCGATGCCCGCAAACCCCGCCCGATCCGTTGGGACGAACAGCGCGAGTTGTTCAGTCGGCTGCCCAACCACTTGGCGAGAATGGCGTTGTTTGCCATTCATACCGGTTGTCGTGACCAAGAAATATGCCGGTTGCGCTGGTCACAGGAATACCAACTACCGGATTTGGGGGTATCGGTATTCGTCCTGTCTGACAGCGACACCAAGAACGGGGAAGAACGAGTGATTTTGCTTAACCGGGTGGCTCGGTCTGTCATTGAGGGCTGTCGCGGCCAGAACCCTGAGTTTGTATTTACTTTCCAGGACAAACCGCTGGCACGGATGAACAATTCAGCTTGGCGTCATGCCCGCCGTACAGTCCAGTTAGATGCAGTGCGCGTCCATGACCTTCGGCATACCTTTGGGATGCGATTAAGGGCAGCGGGGGTATCGCTCGAAGACCGTCAAGACTTGTTGGGGCACAAGTCCGGGAGAATCACGACACACTACAGCGCAGCAGAATTAGGGAATCTTCTGGCGGCGGTGGAGAAAATCACCGAGCCCACGTTCCAAGAATCTCCCAATCTGATTCTGGTAAGGGCTTACCACCTATCAGTTCCTCATCACGGGGCAGATCCGATAGAAGGGGGGTAAGGGGAG
>NZ_CBTK010000280.1 GCF_000531125.1 Candidatus Contendobacter odensis Run_B_J11
ATTTTAGAAAAATAGAATGGTATCTAAAAATTCCACAACCTGCATAGGAGAGCTATATCAATGATTCGGACAGTTTTGATTTTCGTCCTTGTCGCATCGGTTAATGGAACCCTTTGAAAATTCAGAGCTTCGAGCATCCACCACGGGTCAAGCAAAATCAACTGGTTATTTTATGCAACTCCGAGGTTGGCCTGAGTTTGGTTTAATCCGCCCTGTTGGGGCTAACCCTTTGATAGTGAAAGTCAAAACTGTCTGAACCATTGTTATAAAGACTCCTCAATTATCTTCTAATAATTTTCCTTCTACTGTGCTGGAAAAATTATTATGCGATCATATTTTTTTTGAGTAAATTGCCTTTCAAATAACGCATCAGTTTGCATTGAAGTCTTCTCTTAGTAACTGCCTTACCGCCTAACAGGCACGATTTGGGATCAACTCGCGCCCATTAAGCGACGCGCAGCGCCGATGAACGAGGAAGCCAAGGGGCGCTGCGCTCTTGCGGCGTCTAGGATCAATCGAGTCTAACCCCGTTGATATCGTTCGCTGGTAAAGCGCTTCTTGAGTTTTAGTAATGGTCTTTCCATGACATAGTAGGAGAACACAGCAACAATAAAAGTGACAAGTGAGCCAACGGTAATAATGTCCAATCGGTAGAATCCCAGAGCAGACATTGTTCGATATATTGGATAATGCCAGAGGTACAACCCATACGAGATCGACCCTACCCAAACCAACCACTTCATTGCTAGGACTTTTCTGATGATACTTTGCGGGTTTATCAGTACATCGAGAACTAAAGCAGTGGTCAAAAGTTCAACAATAACAAAGCCAAAATAATACATCCATGGATCGCGCCAATAGCTAAGAGTGGAGACAGCCAGAAGAAATACCATAGAAATGGGCGCTATAACCACAAGATGCTTTTGAAGTATTTTCTTTGCTTTTTCAGTTGCTAGTCCAGAAGATAGCCACAATCCAAGGGTACAGCCAACCATGAGAGTATCTGCTCTAGTGTCCAACCCGTTATATAGGCGCTCTGGTGGTGCGCTATTTATGGAAAGATAGACTCTGAAAATCCATGAAAGTAAGGCGATAGTAGCCGCAATAATTACAACATGTGGTCTTTTCTTTGATACGCGGAGGATTGTCAATAAAATAATCGGCCAAGCAATGTAAAACTGCTCCTCAATTGAGAGCGACCATGTGTGTCCAAGAAAATCGGGCGGGTGTATTGAAAATGCCCGCGCCCAATTCGAAAGATAGGCAAGAGAAATAATAACATCGACATAATTCCTACTAGCCTTTTCTTCGCTCAATACCGCAAAACTCGCAAGGCAAAACACAATCAGCAGAGCGATTAGCGCTGGGCCAAGCCGTAGCACACGCCTCATGTAAAAATTTTTAAGGCTAACAGAACCCGATTCGTCGAATTCTTGTATGAGTAATGTTGTAATTAGAAAACCACTCAAAACAAAGAAAATATCAACACCAATAAAGCATCCCTTTAAGAAGGGAGTGTCAGCATGGAAACCCATTACGCCCAGAATGGCGGCACCGCGTAGCCCGTCTAGTTCCGAGACATAACCTAACTTGGAACGACGTTGCGTCATGCGAACATCTTCTACGCTTGACGGGCGCGAGTTGAGCGTCACCCGCGCACGGGTTGAAAGGACGGCGTGCCAGCCTGGAAACCCCAAGCCGGCGCAAGCCGCGAACCCCTGACAACTAAGCATAGACCCGTCCCTCGCTTTCTTCACCACAATCGCCACAATCGCCGCGATTTTCCGCCCATTTCCCTGAATCCTAGCGCCCATTGTTTCAGGAGAGTAAAGCATGGGCGACTTCAAGCGCTGTATCACACCGATTTTAGCCGAAGAAGGCGGGTTGTCGAATGACCCGCACGACCCGGGCGGGTTGACGAAGTACGGCATTTCCCATCGCAGTTATCCCAATCTAAACATCGCAGGATTGACCCTGGCCGACGCCGAAGGGATTTATCACCGCGACTACTGGTTGCCTATCGGCGGCATTATCGCCGCTCCCGTTTGATCACCCACAGATTGTCGCCCACGCGATCGAACGGCTGCGCAGTAAGGCGACTTATTCGTCGCTGCCGGCCTTCCTGTTACCGGGAACGTTCACGATGAATGAACTCCATCGCATCTATGAGCAAACCATCGGCATCCGCCTGGACAAGGCATCGTTCCGGCACAAAATCCTGGAACAGGGCATCATTGAACCGCTTTCGGATCAGTTCCGGGGCGCACCGACCGGCTCAGCTTTATCGCTTGGCGAGCAAAGCGCTCACCCCGTTCGAGCGGAAAATATAGCCGGACGCTTTGGAGGGGAAAACTTTTCCACTCCGCACCTATCGCCAAAGTCGCCAGCGGTGATTGATGCGAAGATTGCAGAGTGGACCGGATCATAGCGAAGAAAGTCGCAGGGCCAGCGGTCGAACAAATTCCCGCAGTGGTGGGTCAAGACATGGGAACAAGGTTTTCTTGCCAGCGGGCCGCAGCCTCATTCCTCACGATAGCCGAAAAAAGGTTGAACCATGACTGAAGACCAACTCCCCACCAGTGCCTTGATTGCCGCCTGTACTCAGGAAGTCAGCACCCACGTTCTCGCTGCTGCCGATGCGGCGGGGCTGGCAATGAAGGAGAAGCCCGTCCCATGAGCCTAACGCTTTGGGTTTTGCGCCAATCCAAGGTGGAGAGCGACGAAGCCGATGACGACTTCGATCATTCTCTTTTCTATCAGTTTGCTGAGGCATTGGACCACCGGGCGGAAGCCTTGCAGGTGACTCCGCTCTCTGCGTTTTTCGACTTCACTGACATGCAGTTCAACCTAACGGATGACGATCCACTGGAATCCGCGAGCAGGGAGTCTCCGCAGTGGTTTGCACCGGCGGCGGTGCTGCCCTCGCTCAGGGCGATAATCGACAGTGTGAAGTCGGGGGCCGTCGAGGGTATTCCAGAAACACTCCGCCAAGACCTGATCGACGAACTGACCGACAGCCTGTTGAAGGTCGAAGCCGCCGAGCAAGCGGGGGATTGCTTTCATTTCTGCATCGTGATGTGAAGAGCAGGACATCAGCACTCCCCGTCTCAACAAACGGTTTTCATGCCGTGATCGAGCAAGGGGAGTCGGACGCGGCGAGGAGGCAAAGCCCACTGGCATAAAAACTGCCTTACAGGTATCACTGATCAATCACTGACCCGGAGGAACACACCCATGCTTCAAACCATTGCCACCGTCCCAACTCCACACATGATCGAGCTGCTGGAACTGATCGAGCGGGCCGACCGGCACGATGTCGAACCGCGCTTGACCCATTACCTCAATCACTGCCGCCGCACCGGCTACGAACCGCCCGTTGAGTTGCTGCAAATGGCGCGTGATCACATCGGACGCAAGCGTGGGGTGGCAGAGCCGCCGCACCGGTTTCGGCGTAGAGCGAGTGACCGGGTGCCGGCAACTCTGGACTGCTGCGGTTCAAATTGACCCCTTGGACTTCTCTTTCCAAGCCGGGCGAAAGCCAGCATCCGCTACGGGGTTCCGCTCTGACTCAAAAATGGCATCAAAAATGCTTGATAATTTCGCAACAGCCTGGTTGAGAGGACTCCCCAATGAACAAATCCCCAGTATTACCAGTATTAGAGGTGCGCCGCTGGAAGCGGCGCGGTGAGCCGTATGCGGTTTACTATGCGCCGGATATGGCGATCCGTGCCCATGATCACAATTACCTGCTCCGCTTGGTTTCCGATCGGGTTGCCCTGCAAACCCCCACCCGGTTTACTCTGCTGCCTCAGTTTCGGAGCCTGGATCTGCACTAAATTCGTGCAAACAAGCGAGGCTGCGAAAACCGACCCACTCGATGCCAGCAAGGAGCGCATTGATGTTTCATAGCACACCCCTCATCACGACCCTGGCTACGGCATTCGGCTTGGCTCTACTGCTGGGCTTCCTCGCCGCCCGGCTCAAGCTCCCGACGCTGGCCGGTTACCTGGTGGCCGGTGTCCTCCTCGGCCCGTTCACCCCCGGCTTCGTCGCCAATGCGGAGATCGCAGCGGAACTGGCTGAAATCGGGGTGATGCTGCTGATGTTCGGTGTCGGTTTGCACTTTTCGCTGGATGACCTGCTGGCGGTACGCAAAATTGCTTTGCCGGGCGCGGCGCTACAAATCATCGTTGCCACTGCACTGGGTGCCAGCGTGGCCGCTACCTGGGGATGGGGATGGGGAGGATCGCTGGTGTTCGGTCTGGCGCTGTCAGTGGCCAGTACCGTGGTGCTGCTCAGGGCACTTGAGTCCCACGGCGCGCTAGAATCCATCAATGGACGCATCGCTGTGGGTTGGCTGGTGGTCGAGGATCTGGCGATGGTACTCGTGCTGGTGTTGTTGCCGCCCCTGGCTGGATGGCTCGGCGGCAACACACCAGACCGTCTCGGCGAGCATCTAGGGCTGACTCTGGGTATTACGCTGGTCAAAGTCTCTGCATTTATCGCTTTGATGCTGGTGGTCGGGCGCCGGGTCTTTCCGTGGCTGCTGTGGCAAGTGGCCCGCACCGGTTCCCGTGAGCTGTTCACCTTGTGCGTGGTGACCACTGCCGTCAGCATCGCCTACGGCGCAGCTCTGTTGTTCGGAGTGTCCTTTGCCCTAGGGGCGTTTTTTGCCGGGATGATGATGCGGGAATCCGAGTTCAGCCACCGCGCCGCAGAGGAATCGCTGCCGCTGCGCGAAGCGTTTGCTGTTCTGTTCTTCGTCTCGGTGGGGATGCTGTTCGACCCGCAGATTCTGGTCCAGCAGCCACTCCAGGTCCTTTCTGTGGTGGGCATCATCCTCGTCGGCAAATCAATGGCTGCCGCCGCCTTGGTCCTCGCTTTTCGCTACCCGTTGAACACCGCACTTACCGTGTCGGTGAGCTTGGCCCAGATCGGCGAGTTCTCCTTCATTCTGGCCGGACTTGGGGTCCGCTTGGGACTGCTTCCGGTCGCAGGGCAAAGCCTGATTCTTGCCGGCGCGGTGATCTCTATTGTGGTCAACCCGCTGATGTTTGCGGCCGTGGAACCGTTTCAGGTCTGGATCCGGTCCCGCTCCACACGGGCCAGGAGGCTCGAACAGCCCACCGACCCCTTAGCCGAGTTGCCTATGACGACTGATGAAAAGTATCTATCCGGGCAAGTTGTTCTGGTAGGTTACGGCTGTGTCGGGCGGCGTATCGGCGAGACGCTGGCCGAACGCGGTATTCCCTATATCGTGGTCGAGCAAAACCGCGAACAGGTCGAGCGCCTGAGGGAATGCGGGATCACGGCGGTCTCTGGAGATGCCTCGGATCCGGCGGTACTGATTCAGGCCCACGTCGCGCACGCCAGCATGCTGGTGGTAGCCTCGCCGGATACCTTCAACGTGCGACAAATGATCATAACCGCCCGCACCCTCAATCCCGGGATCGAAACAGTAGTCTGTGCCCACAACGAAGAAGAGGCCATGCTGCTGGAGCGGGAACAGGCCGGCAAGGTTCTTCTCGGCGAAGAAGAATTAGCGAAAGGCATGAGCCGCTATGCGTTAGCGCGATTCGGGAAGGATCCATGAATCTCCTGCATAAATACAACGAGTAGCCCGGTACATGTAGTGATATAAAAATCATATGGTTACGCAAAATCCAGCGCGAAGTATCCGATGAAAAACAGGGATTCCGGGCGTCCGCATCAGGGTTAATCAAGGCTCCAGTAAAACTGTCCAACCTATTGATAACCATCACTGGAAACTCCTAATTATGGCGCGTTCTGGAATCCACTATGAAGAAGTCAAAAGTGTCGCCGAGACCTTGCTGGGGCGCGGTCTCCATCCCACTATCCAGCGGGTCCGCGAACAACTGGGCACCGGCAGCAACACCACCATCAGCGAACATCTGAAACACTGGCAACGGGACATGGCGGAGACGCCAAAGGCTATCTTGCCGCCGAATATCCCGGATGCGGTGATGACCGCGTTGGATTCCTTCTGGAAAATAGCGGTGCAGTACGCCGAAGCCGCATTTGAGGAGCAACGAGCGGTTGCTGTGCAAGCGGTCGCTGAAGCGGAACAAAGCCGTGACGCGGCTCTCGTTGCGCAACGGCAGGCGCAAGCGGAAGCCAACGAGCTGCGCCAGCACCTCGACACCGCGCAAACTACCGCCCACGATCTCGCCAATCGGTTGATGATGGAACAGGAACGCCGCACCGTCGCCGAAACCGCTATTGATGCGGCTGAGCAGCGAGTTCAGGCGGCGACCGAAACCGTTGTACACATCCGCGCCGAGACCGAGGCACGGGTTGAGCAACTGGAAGCGGCACTGCAACAGACGCGGGCCGATAGCGAACAGCAACTGGCGCAAGCTCAGCACCGCTTTAATGATGAGCGCCAGCGCGGTGAAGCCAATGAAGCGCGGTTAATGCAGCTCCTCGACCGCGACCGTACTGACCATGCGGCAGAGCGCCAAGTTTTTGCCAATGAACGGGATGACTGGAAAAATCAGGCAAAAATCTGGCAGGCGCGATTAGATGCTCAACAGCGTGAAAACACCGATGCGCACACCGCCCTGGCCACTGCTGAAGAACGGCAGCGCGGGCTGGACGGCGAAATCCGGCAACTTCGTGTTGCATTCCAGGCGGTTGAAAATAAACACCTTGATCTCCTGCTGGCTGCCGAAGTCCTGCGTGGTGAACTCAAGGCCGCGCTGGACGAGCAGCAGCGCTTGCGGCAACGCCTCGAACACCAGCGCCAAGTCGCTGCCGAACGTCAAATCCCGCCTAATGCGGATTAACCATGGACATAATCCTGCTCAACGTCAGCAGGCACCGCCGCCGAGTGTGGGTAGTGGTCTTCGCCGTAATCGCGCTGGCGCTGCTGGCGGGGGGCTACGGGTATTATCACGCTGAAGCAGAGCGCATCCGCCAGGAGAAATACTACGATATTGCCGCCATCGGCGAACTGAAAATCAGCCAAATCCAGCAATGGCGGCAGGAGCGCCTGGCGGACGCCCGCAGGTCCATGGCGAGTCCGTTCTTTCAGCGGGCGCTGGCGGAGTGGCGAACGAATCCCGAAACTCCGGGCTTGCGGGCAGACTGGGAAAAACGCTTGCGGCTTGAGCAGGAAGCCTATGGCTATGCCAATGTCCTGCTGCTTGACCCGAACGGGAATCTTCTGCTCGCCGCCCAACAGGAACCTGCCCCCACCGATTCAGCCACGCAACCAACCCTCGCTGCGACTTTGTCCGGGCGCAATGCGGTACTGTCGGATTTCTACCGTGCTCCTGATGGCAACATCTATCTGGATACGGTGGCCCCGATACTCGACACCAAGGGGCATCTGCTGGCAGTGCTGGTCCTGCGCAGCAACGCGGCATCCTATCTGTATCCCCTGATTCAGTCCTGGCCTACGCCCAGCCGCAGTGCCGAGACGCTCCTGGTTCGCCGGGAAGGCGATACGGTTATTTTCCTGAATGAGCTGCGTCACCAGACCCAGACCGCGCTGGCGCTGCAAATCCCGCTGACTCAGAGCGATCTGCCGGCAGTCCAGGCAGTACTCGGACGGCAAGGTTTGTTCCAAGGCCAGGATTATCAAGGGATGGAGGTATTAGCCGACCTGCGCCCGGTGCCCGGGTCACCCTGGTTTCTGGTAACCGAAGTGGGCGCCGCAGAGATCTTGGCCGAGGTGCGCTACCGCGCCGGCATAGCCATCCTGTTCGTCGCCTTGGGCCTTCTGCTCGCGGCGACAGTGACCGCCTGGGCCTACCGGCAGCGGCAGGCGGGTCTCTACCGTGATCTGTACCAAGTGGAGCGGGAGCAACGGGCCGCTCAGGAAATATTCCGCACCACGCTCTATAGCATCGGTGATGCCGTTATCACCACCGACCATGCCGGACAGATCAAGCAGATGAATCGGGTGGCGGAGCAGCTTACCGGTTGGACCGAGGCCGAGGCTCAAGGTCAGTCCCTTGACACGGTGTTCTGCATTGTTAGCGAAGAGACTCATGCGCAGGTCGAAAACCCGGTCCAGCGCGTACTGCGCGAGGGGACCGTGGTGGGACTGTCCAACCATACCCTGCTCATTGCCCGGGACGGGACCGAACGCCCTATCGCGGACAGCGGGGCACCCATCCGCGACGAGCGCGATGTCATTACCGGTGTGGTACTGGTCTTTCGCGGCCAGGCCGAAGAACGTGCAGCGGAGGAGGAGGTGCGCCGCAACACGGCACGATTGCGCAGCTTGGTGAGCATTCTGCAATACCCCAGCGATTCGGTGCAGAAATTCCTGGATTACGCGCTGGACGAAGCCATTCAGCTCACCGGCAGCACCATCGGCTACCTCTATCGCTACCGTGAAGATCGTCGGGAGTTCGTGCTGAACTCCTGGTCCCGTGGGGTAATGCAGGAATGCAGCATCGTTAATCCGCAAACCTGCTACGAACTGGACAAAACCGGCCTCTGGGGCGAAGCCGTCCGCCAGCGCCGCCCGATCCTGGTGAATGATTTTGCCGCCGCCCACCCCTGCAAGCAGGGCTATCCGGTCGGCCATGCCGAGCTTCACAAGTATCTTACGGTGCCAGTCTTCAGTAGCGGCCACATCGTCGGCGTGGTCGGAGTAGCCAATAAAAAAACCGATTATCACGAAACCGACATTCTCCAGCTCACCCTGCTGATGGAAGCGGTGTGGAAGGTGGTGGAGCAAAGGCAAGCACAGGATAGCGAACGCCAGGCGGTGCGCTCCTTGCGCATGCTCAGCCGCTGCAACAAAGCCATCGCCCTGGCGCAGGAGGATATCGGGCTGATGCAGGAAATTTGCCGCATTCTGGTAGCGGAGGGAGAATGGCGGCTGGCCTGGGTGGGTTTGGCCGAACCGGGGCCGCACAAGCGGGTACGGCCGGTGGCCCAGTTCGGGTTCGAGGACGGCTACCTCGAAGCGATCACTATCACCTGGGACGATAGCCCGACCGGGCAGGGTCCCACCGGTACCGCCATTCGTAGCGGCCAACCGGTACTTTGCAACAATCTGCGGACCGACCCCTGCTTTGCGCCTTGGCATGAGGAAGCGGCCCGCTACGGCTACGCTGCCTCCATTGCATTACCGTTGACCCACGAAACCGGCGTGTTCGGCGCGCTGAACCTCTACGCCACCGAACCCGACGCTTTGGCCCCGGATGAGGTGGAGTTGTTGCGCCGGTTGACCGATAACCTGGCCTACGCCCTGCGGGTGCTGCGAATGAAAGCGGCCGGTGAACAGGCGATCCGCAAGCAGGATGTGCTGGAAGGTCAGCTCCGCCAAGCCCAGAAAATGGAAGCGGTGGGCCGGCTGGCTGGTGGGGTGGCGCACGATTTCAACAACATGCTGGCGGTGATCGCCGGTCATGCTGATCTGGCGCTGGAGGAGATAGATTCCGGGAGTCCGCTGCACGCTGACCTGCTGGAGATTCAAAAAGCCGCCCAGCGTTCCGCCGACCTGACCCACCAGTTACTGGCCTTTGCCCGTAAACAGACGATTGCGCCCCAGGTACTCGACCTCAGCGACACCATCACCGGGATGCTCAAGATGCTCCGGCGGCTGATCGGCGAGGACATTGACCTGCTCTGGAAACCTGCCGGGTCTCTGTGGCGGGTGAACATGGACCCAGCCCAGATTGACCAAGTTTTGGCCAACCTGGTGGTCAACGCCCGCGATGCCATTGCCGGTGTCGGCAAAATCACTATCGAAACCGGCCCAGCAGTGTTCGATGACACCTATTGCGAAACCCACGCCGATGTTATTCCCGGATCGTATGTCCTGCTGGCGGTCAGCGATAACGGCTGCGGCATGGACCCAACGGTGTTAGCGCACCTCTTCGATCCCTTTTTCACCACCAAGCCGCAAGGGCAGGGCACCGGCCTTGGGTTAGCTACGGTGTACGGCATCGTCAAGCAAAACCACGGCTTCATCAATGTGTACAGCGAACCAGGGCAAGGATCGACCTTCAAAATTTACCTGCCCCGCTACGAATCGGCAGCAGCCGATACCCGCGTTCCACCGGTGTTCGTCGCCGCGCCCACCGGCATCGAGACCGTATTGCTGGTCGAGGATGAAGCGGTGCTGCTCAAACTCAGTGCCCGGCTGCTCGAACAACTCGGCTATACCGTGCTGGCCGCCGGGAGTCCAAATCAGGCGCTGCAACAGGTCGAGACCTACCCTGGTTCCATTCACCTGTTGCTGACCGACGTGATCATGCCGGACATGAATGGCCGCGACCTTTGGCAACGGATCAGCGCCCTGCGTCCCGGTATTAAATGCCTGTTCATGTCCGGCTATACCGCCAATGTCATCGCCCATCACGGCGTCCTCGATGAGGGCGTTCACTTCTTGCAGAAGCCTTTTTCCAAGAAGGTGCTGGCTACCAAACTCCGCGAAGCACTTCATAGCGCCCCTCAGTAACGGGTAGCGAATGGTGTGGCACGGGGCCATCCAGCCCGTGTTCGGTTCACCGGCGGGAAGCGGGTGCCACGCCTTCGAGGGTATCTTCAATCGCTTGCAGCAGTTGCTGGCGGGTGAACGGTTTAGTCAAGGTCTGCTGCACCCCGATCAGTGCGGCGGAATCCAGATTGAATTGCGGTGTAATCGCCCGCCTGCCCCCGGACATCGCAATAATCTTGATGCTGTCCCGCTCCCGTTTCATCTCGATAATGGTTTCAATGCCGTCCTTTTCCGGCATCAGAATATCGGTGATCACTAAATCCGGCTCACCGCTGCGGAACCGTTCCATCCCCAGAATCCCGTTAGCGGCCATTTCAACTTGGTGGCCCACCTGATCCAGCATTTCCGCCAGCATCTCGCGGAAGGGATCGTCGTCTTCGATGATTAATATCTTCGCCATGTTAAAACTCCTTATTTGTCAGGACGTTCGCCAAGCCTCTTGAATTCGTCATACCCGCGAAAGCGGGTATCCAATTTTTTAGTGGGTTACTGGATTCCCGCTGACGCGGGAATGACGGAAAGCGAAAGTCCTTATTGTGATGATGCAGTTTGGAAATTTTGCTTGCCTGTCAACGATCAAGGCGCCAGCAGTTCTTTTTGTAACCGATATAAATGCTCGATCAGGGCGTCGCACACCGCGTACAGCTCCGCCAGCCGCGCCAAGGCGGCGCTTGCATCGGTGGTATGCAGGCCGATGAGTTCCTGCGCCAGTTGGTGAAACTGGCGATGCAGCGGCTCGACCGTTTGGAATGTCGCCAAGTGGCCATAACGCAACAGCCCCTGCTGAGAGTACCAGCGGCCGAAACGGCAACACTGATCGTCGTTGATGAGCGGCGCATAGGGCAGGGTGCCATGAACAAAATCGTCTACCTGCCCGACCCAGGTTCGATGTTCGGCTTCCACATTGATTAACAGCACGCCCTCGAAGGCCATGCCCGCTGCCCACAGCGGATGCTGGGTGAAGCCTCGCGCCCACTCCGGGAATGCCTCCGGCGGCATCGGCCGGGCAATGCCATAGCCTTGGGCGCAGTGGCAACCCAGCCGCAGCAGCGCCGCGCCGTGCAGCGCGGTTTCCATGCCCTCGGCGATAACCGCACGCTGGAAGGTTTGCGCCAGATTGATCACCACCTCGACAATCGTCATATCCTCGGTATCCACCAGCATATTGCGTACAAAGGACTGATCGATTTTCAGGGTGCGCACCGGCAAGCGCCGAAAATAGGTCAGGGAAGAATAGCCGGTGCCAAAATCATCCAGCGCGAATCCGACGCCAAGGGTGATGCATCTTTGGATCACGGGCAAAACGCGGCCCAGATCATCGAGCGCAATGGTTTCGACGATTTCCAGTTCGAGCGCTTGCGGCGGGACTTGAGGATGCGCGGCCAACAACGCCGCCAGCCAGTCGGGAAAACCCGCCTGTTGCAGGGTGGTGGCCGAGACATTGACGCTGATTGCAAAGCGCAGCCCCTGCATGTGCCAGCATGCCATTTGCCGCAGCGCCTCAGTGAAGACCCAGTGATCGAGTTTCACCATCAGGATATGGCCTTCGATCACCGGCAGAAACTCGCTGGGCGGCAACAGACCCCGTTCAGGATGCTGCCAGCGCACCAGCGCTTCGGCGCCGATCACCGTACCCCGGTACATATCCACCTTGGGTTGGTAGTAGAGGCGAAGCTCGCCGGTGTCCAGCGCGGTGTCGATGCGGGAAAGTTGGTCACGGTGGGCACGGATCTGACGATCGTGTTCGGCGTCGAACAGCACATAGCGATTGCGTCCGGTCTGCTTGGCGAGATACATAGCCTGGTCGGCGTGGCGCAGCAGGGTATCGGCATCGCCGCCGTCCTGGGGGCACAGGGTGACGCCGACGCTGGCGGTGACTTCAACCGACTGGTTGCTCACGGTGTACGGTTCGGCCAGCACCCGCAACAGCCGATCCAGGGTGTTATGGCATTCCTCAACCCGGGTCAGGTCGGCAAAGAGCACTACAAACTCGTCGCCGCCCAAGCGCGCCACCGTGTCGCTTTCGCGGATGCAGTGGCGCAGCCGATCGGCCACCATGATCAGTAATTGATCCCCGGCAACATGACCCAACAGGTCGTTGACCGGTTTGAACCCGTCGAGATCGAGGTAGCAAACAGCGAGCAGGATGTCCTGACGGTCGGTGCGGGCGATCTCCTTCTGCAACCGATCCAGCAGCAAAACGCGATTGGGCAACCGGGTCAGCGCATCGTGATAGGCCATTTGCTGTAGCCGCTGCTCGCTCTGTTTGGACGCGGTAATGTCGGAGAAGATGCCGATGTAATGAGTGATCGCGCCGCAGAGATCCTTAACGGCCCAGATCGCCATCAGTTCGGCGATCATCCGGCCATCCTTACGGCGGTTCCATAACTCGCCTTGCCAGTGGCCCTGATCGAGCAGCGCTTGCCACAGGGCGGCATAGATCTCCGGCGAATGATGGCCGGATTGAAGCAAGCGCGGATTATGTCCGATCACCTCTTCGCGAGAATAACCAGTCAGCTCGCAAAAAGCGTGGTTGACCTCGACGATGGTCGCCTCGGCGTCGGTGATCACAATGCCTTCCTGGGTGTGCGCAAAGATGCTGGCCATCAGGCGCTGTTGTTCCTCGGCAGTCGCGTTGCCCAGTTGCAGAGTGAGCGGTAGCCGTGGATTTTGTGGAGTTTCTTGGCTGTTCGTCATCGGCTTTTAATTCGGGATTCCAAAGGGCGCATAGTAGGGCGGGTTAGGCGTTAGCCGTAACCCGCCTTGGCTGAATGACCGTGGTGGCGGGTTACGCTGCGCTAACCCGCCCTACGCAATAAAACGCGGATAAAGCATCTCGAATTCAGTGCCGTGGCCGAGTTCACTCTTTACACTGATCGCGCCGCCCATGCGCTGGACGATGCCATACACCACCGACAGCCCCAGGCCGCTGCCGTGACCCACCGCTTTAGTGGTGAAAAACGGCTCGAAAATTCGATCGATGACCGAGCTGGAAATCCCACAGCCGCTATCCCGGACTCGAAACCGCACATACTCGCCGGGCGGCAGTTCGGGCGGCGCTGGCTGGGTGGCGGGGTCGAAGGTGACCGTATCCAGCGCAAAGGTGATAACGCCACGCTCGGCGATGGCGTGAACGGCGTTGATGGTCAGGTCCACGATAAGTTGCTGCATCTCACCGGGGTCGGCCAGCACCACCAAATCCGATTGCACCAGCTCGGTACGCAACACCACACTGGGCGGCAAGGTCATCCCCAGCATTGCCAAGGATTCATCCAGGCTATCGGCGATTCGCACCGGGGTTTTGCATATCTCGCTCCGGCGACCAAAGGCCAGAATCCGCGCCACTAAATCCCGTGCCCGCAACGTCGCTGCGATGACGTGCTGGAGGTTCCGGTGCGTCGGGGTGCCGACCGGCGCCAGATCCAGGGTCATCTCGGTATAACCCAGGATGACGCCCAGGATGGTATTGAAATCATGCGCAATTCCGGCGGATAGCGTACCCAGTGCTTCCATCTTGTGGTTTTGCTCCATCCGCTTCTCAATATCGAGCGCGTAACGCAGCTCAGTCTGCTCGCGGAACGCCAGGCCATAGGCCACCAGCACCTCGATCAGTGGCGGCGTGATCCGCTCCGCCACTTCCTCAAGCGCGATAGCGGGTAGATCTCGCCCGAGCGTCACCAACGCCTGCTGCTGAAATTCGCCGATGTCTTCGGGCGGCAAGCCGGCGTGAACCAGTTTTTTCCCCAAATCAGCCGCACAGATCAGCGCCTCCTCGCCATTGTGCTGCCAATACTCGCGGAGGAGCTGGACATACTGGAGGCTGGGCGACGCAGCATCACCGGCGTTCATCGTCGCCCTCACCGGCCAGCGCCTGACAGACCAGAACTGAAGCGTCATCGCTGGTAATGCCCCACTCCGCCAGAATCGCCTCAGCCAGCCCCCGCGCACTCCACGGTTCGCCGGGAGGCGGATCGGGGGCTATAAAATGTTCGATGATGCCGTCACTGCTCAGAATCAGCAGGTCGCCGGGCGCGAACGGCAGAGTTTCTACCAGCAGATTCTTGAAGCCCGCGCCGACGATGCCATAGCTACAGGAGAAATGACGCGGGCGCTGCCCCAGCAGCACGATGCGGATATTACCCACGCCGCAGAAGGTGGCGGTTCGAGCCACCGGATCGATTACGGCGATCCCCATCGCTACCCCGCGGGTGTGCTGAATATCCCGGTCGCAGTGCGCAAAAACCGTGGGCAAGGTATCTGGCGGATGATTTTTCACGCTGGCCAGCGCCGCCAGTGCCGCCGCACGGGCAAACTCGCCATGCCCCAAACCATCCGCCAGAAACAGATACAGCTTTTGTCCCTGCTCCCAGCAGGCGCACACATCGCCGCAAACGTCCTCATCCAGAATGGGGCGGGCCACCGCACCGACCGCAAAGGGATGGTGACCGATCCTCCACTCTTCCGGATCGGTAGCATGATAACCGTCCAACCCACCGAGTTCGTTCAACATTGGCGCTCTACCGTCTGGATGATAGCGGCCCACTTACAGGCCCGAATCCGGGTGCCCCGGCCCATTTCGGAGCAAATTTCCAGCTCGTCCATCAACCGGCGTACCCCCGGCAGACCGCAACCCAGGCCGCCGGAGGTGCTGAAACCCTCGCGCAGCGCTTGTTCGACATTGGCGATGCCCGGCCCGGTATCGTGGGCGATCACCTCGATCCCTACCGCGTTTTGACGGGTTAGTGTGCGCAACTGAATCTCGCCGCCGCCCGCATGGCGAAAAAGATTGGTGGCCAGTTCGGTTACGGCAGTAGCGAGATAGTAGGCATCGGTGCGACCAAAGCCCAAGTGCTGGGCGAGGAGCAACGCCTGGCGTCGCGCCTCGGCACTATGGATTTCTTCACTAATCGAAACGCGGACGGATTCCAGCATAGCGGTGGATGCCTGTTACCGACTAGGTGAATGGAGTTCGCGGACGGTTCATCGCCATCGTCAGGCAGGTGTGACCCGGCTGGGAGGTGATCTGAAATTCATCCATCAGCCGTTGCACTCCCGGCAGGCCCGCCCCCAACCCGCCACCGGTGCTATAGCCATCGCGCAAGGCCAAAGGGATGTCCGGGATGCCGGGGCCGTGATCCTCGACAATTACCCGGATACAACGCTGGTGATCGTCGGAGGCATTGATGATGGTGCAGGTGCCTTCCCCAGCGTATTGCAGAATGTTGCGGGTCAATTCGGAAACTGCGGTAGCCAGCCGGGTCTGATCAGCGCTACCGAGTTTGAGGCGGGCGGCCAGTTCACGAGCGCTGCCTCGCGCCCGCAGCACGTCAGTAGAGTCGCGGATAGGAATGGTGAATTCGGCAGCTTCGGGCGGGACAGTCATACGGCATCTTCATCATCAGTCAGGCTGCTATCGCCCCGTTGCGCAATCTTCTTGTTTAACCGAGCCAGTCCCTCGTTCAGATTGAACGTGGTTTCCACCCCGATCAGGCCCCGCCCCATTTCAATCAGGGTGAGGGCCACTGCGGGACGCATCCCGCACACCACCACCTCGGCTCCGATCATCTGCGCCATATTGGCGGTATCGTTGATGGTGCGCGCCATGAACGAATCCACCACTTCCAGCGCAGTGATTTCGATCACCAGGCCACGGGCCTCGATATCGGCGATGGCGTGCAACACGTCGGTCTGAAATTGCATCACCTCGGCGTCGGTTAGATCCACCTGAATCGAGGTGAGCAGAATGTCGCCCAAACGCAGGATGGGTATTCTCATGGCGCATCCTTAACCGCGACAATGCGCTTGCCGACCAGCAGCAGCGACTCAGCGACACCGGCCCGCAAAGTGGCGCGAGTGGTGACCACCGAGAAATCCACCCCGAGCTTGACCAGGGTTTGCGCCCCATCCGGGCTGATCCCGGTCATTACCACCCGTGCCCCTAACATCTGGGCGGCGGCAATGGTTTTCATGATATGGCCGGCGACGCTGGTATCCAGTACCGGCACCCCGGTCACGTCGAGGATGGCAACGGTCGCTTCATATTTGGCAATCGCCTCCAGCAGTCGTTCGGTAGTCTGCCGGGCGCGCTGGGTATCCATCACCCCGATCAGCGGCACCATGAGCACCCGATCCCACAATCGAACCACTGGCGTGGACAATTCGAGCAACGACAGGCTTTGCTGGGCAATGAGGCGCTCACGGGTCTCGACGTAGACTTCATAGATCAACAGGGTCAGGCGGTCGATGACGTTCTCGATCATCGCCAAACAGGTAGCGAGGGCCACCTTATTTTCCGCGATGCGGTCCTGGAGCAGGCGACGCCACAGCACCCGCTTGAGAGAAAGTACATAAAAAGTGCTGTCCGCCGGTTTGAAACCCTGCTTGGCCCGTTGGGTGGAAAGGCTACGGATGAGGACCACGATCTTGCTGTCGGGGGTCGGTTCCCAGAACTCATTCGGATTCTCGACGAACAACTTGCGGATTTCCTCCAGCAATTGCCGCGATTGCAGGTGCAGGTGTTCGGTGTCCACCACATGCAGATAATTTTTTTTCCAGCGGGACACAATATCGCTCATCCACGCATCCAGCACCGCTTCCTGCTGGGCTTCCAGCCAGCGCGCTACATTAAAATCAACCGCTTCGGTCATGGTTTAGCTCCTTGTTGTTGGATTCGCCGCTCAGAACAGCTCGATCATGGGAGCTGAACTCTCATCACCACCCTCAGCGTTACTCTGATCGCCGTGGTGACTTTCCTCTTCAAGATAGGCGCTCAGGACCTGTTCCATATCTGCTTTGAAGCGTGGCGATGACGGCAAGGCCGGATCGTCGAGCGCCGCTTGCAACACATCACGGTAGCGGGTTTGCGCAATCAGAACCCGTTCCAGCCGCTGGCGCACTACGTCCTGATATTGCATGTTGCCGAGCGCCTCGACAATCGCGTTCGCCATATTGCTGTTGTATTCCTTCACCACCGTCAGCAGGGTTTTGTAATACTGATTCATGTCCTCATGGCTGGCCTGGAGTTGATGCGCCGATTCGGCGACATGAGCGGCTTCACGGAGATCATGAGCGAAATCGCGCTGCAAGCGACTGTCCAGATAAGCGTGAATAGCCTGGTGAATGCTCTTGACGGTCTGGCCGATCTGGTCGGCGGCTTCGCCGGAACGGGTGGACAAGCGCCGCACCTCGTCCGCCACTACTGTAAAACCGCGCCCGTATTCCCCGGCGTGCGCGGCCTGAATCGCCGCATTGATCGCCACCATGTTGGTCAGCCGGCTAATGTCTTTAATCGCCTCGGCAGTTGCGCTCAGTTCCATGATCTGGTTAATTTTTTCTACCAGTTCGGCTGAACCTTGCCGCTCGGCTTCAATTTTTTCCGGCAACTGCTGCATGAACTGGCCGATACGCTCGATGCTCACCGAACTGTTCTGAATCTGCGCGTGCATATCCAGAGTGTCCTGATCGGCTTTGGTCAGATAGTTGACCAGTTGGCTGGCGGTGTGATCGAGGTCCTTGACCCGGCCCATGATGTCCAGCGCCGATTGCTCGGTTTCGCGCATCACCAGCCGTAGCGGTTCATCAAAGGATTGCGTGATCTTATAAGAGTATTCGAGGGTAACGCGGCAAGCGGCACAGTCGGTGGGCGGCACTACTTCCGGCGCTGGCACCGTCGCAACCCGGCCTCGGAACTTCAGCCATTGTTGGTTCAACCATGCTTGGCCTTGCTCCCACCCCACCGATGCGGCCAGCACCTTCAACGGGTTGCTTATTTGCACTTCAGGCTCCCGGCAACACCTGCTTGATCACCCCCAGCAAGTCTTTGCCGGCGACTGGCTTGACCAGCCAGCCGGTCGCACCGGCCGCCTTGCCTTCCTGGCGTTTGGCCTGTTGCGATTCGGTGGTCAGCATCAAAATCGGCGTGAAGCGGAACGTCGGCAGTTTGCGAGTCTCGCGGATTAGCTCAATCCCGGTCAGACCGGGCATGTTCTGATCGGTAATCACCAGGTCAGGTTTGGCTCCCGCCTTGAATTGGCTGAGTGCGTCTGCGCCATCGGCAGCGGTTTGAACCGTGAACCCGGCTTTTTGCAAAATCTCGCTCAGGCTCATCAGCATGGTGGCGGAGTCATCCACCAGAAAAATGGTTTTCATAGATTCGCTACTCGTTGTGCGCCGTGTAACCGCGCCAATTTACGATCAAAGGTGTAGAGGATGAGATGTTGCGTCTGTGCTTTGACCAGAATCAGGCAATCAGCAAAATCGGTATGACTGGCGCTATAAAGGGATAAGGCGCTATCTAATAATTCCGAAGATTCCAAGCAGACGCCGGGATGCCGAAGAATGCGTTCCAGCACGTCCAGCAACTGTGCTTTATCTAATCCGTAGGCACTTTCCAGTACCCATACTGTTTCAATCAAAACCGGCTGTGAAACCCATACTGAACCTTGTGCTTTGAGCAAAATGCGGGCCTGCTCGCATTGTTGCGGCGCGGTCGGGTCATCTACCAATACCCGAACCAGTACATTGGTATCAATCGCAATCATGGAATTTTACCCGCGCCCGCTGCCGCACTATCAAATCCATTTGTTCCAAGCTCACCCCTTGATCAGCGCGCAACAGCCCAAACAGTGATTCAAGCCCTTCCGTCGCAGGAGAACTCGCCGCTTCCAGCGGTTCCAGCAGCGTCAACACCGCCCGATAGCGCCGACCCGGTGGCAAAGGCTCCTGTGGGATAATTTCGCCTTGGGCGCTCACTTCCACTTCTATCGCCTGCAACATCGCTGCTGTTCCTCAGTTCAAGCCCGTGCTACGACCGGCTTTGCAACACCGGCATCAACCAGCGCGCCAGATCGGGATCCGCCGGCGGCAATGTCACCATGACTCTAGCTGCCAGCAGCACCTGCACGATGGCGGTATGAACATGGGTGCATTCCTTGAGCTTCACTTTGCCCCTGGGTTGATCCTGTAACCATTGTAGCAACAGCTCCGCTTCCTCGACGGTGCAAACCTCTTTGAAACACGCCACATTTTTCATGAAATGAATCGGCATCAGAGCAATTCCTTGAGATTGATCACCAGCATCACCGAACCATCACCCAGCAGGGCAGTCCCGGCATAGTGCCGCAGCCCGGCCAGCACCCCCTCCAGTGGTTTAAGAATCACTTCCATGCCTTCGCGGAAATTGTCCACCACAATACCGACGCTCTCGCCGTGGAACTTGACCACCAGGGTTGCCAGCGCCGCATCGCCG
The DNA here is from genome assembly GCF_000531125.1 of Candidatus Contendobacter odensis Run_B_J11. Lineage (GTDB taxonomy): Bacteria > Pseudomonadota > Gammaproteobacteria > Competibacterales > Competibacteraceae > Contendibacter > Contendibacter odensensis. The sequence goes on from NZ_CBTK010000280.1 coordinate 19,731, forward strand.
GTGGCCGGTTCGCTTAAATCCAGCAACCGCCGCAAGCGGGTGAGTGGCACCAGCCGATCCCGCAAAATGAACGCTTCCCGTTGCTTGATCGCATAAATGGCCGCAGGCGGCAAGCGCACAGTTTCGACCACGATATCCATGGGAACGCCGAGCAGCTTGCCGTCCAGCTCCACCGCCATTACTTGAGTCACGGCCATGGACAGCGGCAACGTCAAGCGGATGTCGGTGCCCATACCCTGCCGGCTGTGGACCGTGACCGCGCCGCCCACCTTATCCACTGAATTGCGCACCACATCCATGCCCACCCCGCGCCCGGAAATATCGGACACTTGATCTGCGGTGGACAGGCCGGGAGCGAAAATCCATTGCACCGCCTCATGATCGCTGATGGTCTCGGCCTGTTCAGGCGTGATCAGCCCGCGCCGCACCGCCTTGTCCTTCACCGCCGCCGCATCCACCCCGCGCCCGTCGTCGGAAATCTCAATGGCGACGTTATCGTTGTCCTGATACGCCTTGACCCGAATCCAGCCCTCGTCCGATTTGCCCAGAGAAAGCCGCTCCTCCGGCGATTCGATCCCATGATCAATGCTGTTGCGCAGAATGTGAATCAATGGATCGGCGAGAGTCTCGATGATGTTCTTGTCGGCCTCGGTGTCCTCACCCTCAACCACCAGATTGATTTTCTTATCCAGCTTTTTCGACAAGTCCCGCACCAACCGGGGAAAGCGCTGAAAAACATGACCGACCGGCATCATCCGAATTTGCATGATGCTGCTCTGCAATTCCTGGGCGATGCGATTGATAACGCCGTATTGATCCTTGATTTCGCGGGCCAAATCCCGCTGCCCATAAACCCGCTCGGCGCGTTGGGCGAGATAGGGCAGGCCGTTTTTGGCGACCACCAATTCGCCGATCAAGTCCATCAGTCGATCCACCTTGTGCTGATCGACTTTCAGGGTCTTGATTGCCAGCTTGTCAGCGACCAGTTCTTCGGGCTTCACCACAACAGCCGATATTTCTTCCGTTGCCGGAGGCGGGTTGTCCATCAGTCGGGCCAGTATTCCACGCAGCGTGGCGGTAGCGCCGGTGTCGAGCGCAATTTCCCGCGCTTCTTCCAGTTCCTCCAGCCAATCCACGCGCCGGGCATAACGCAGGCCATTGGCAAGACAGGCGCAGACGGAGCGGATCCGACCGGACCAGGATTCCGGCTCGACCGGCAATTCCAGAATGCGCAACTGCTCGGCGGCGATGTGCTGGAACGCCGCCTGTTCCACGTCGCTCAATGCCTGCGGCTTGGTAGCAATGATCGGTGGAGTGTCCATCACCAGACTGCTGAGCCAATCCGGCCCCTGTTCGGTGCGAATGGCCTCCAGCAGCAGACGCACTGCGGCCTGATCCGGCGTGGCGTCCTTCACCAGCCGCCGCAGCCAGCGCAGCGCCGAGGCGGTCCAGTCGCCGGGATCGGTGGCGTCCAGCAGCAGGGCGATGAGGCTCCGCAATCCGGCCCAGTCTTCCTGCCCGACCAGTTCCAGCGCCTCAACCACAAAACCATCATAGTGAGCCGGATCGTCATCGCGCCGACCCACCGGAACCGCCAGCACTTGGGGCGGCACGGCCAGCAGACACACCTGATCGGGGACATAACGGAACAGCGTCGCCACGTCAGCGTGCGGTGCGCAGGCCAGCCCTTCAAATCGCAACACACAGCAGTAGGCATCCAGTTCAGTCAGCGGCAGCCACGGTTCAGTGGGCGCAAAATCGAGCAGCGCCAATCCGGGAATTTGCCGGACTTGATAAAACGGGTCTTCACCCTGGAAGAAACATTGCGCATCCGGCGCATAGCGAAATGCCAGCAACGGTTCACCGCTCTCGGTCAGTCGCCGATGCAACGCCGCCCGTTCCTCTTCGGGAAATTGCCCGATCCAGTTCAACTCATCAAAGGCAGGCGTCGAGGGAGCGTCCGTCGCTGCTTCCGGGGCAATATCCTTGAGGAATACTCGCAGCTTCGCACCCAATTCACGGGCGGTCGCTTCCAACTCGACCGGCAAGGTTTCGGTCTGCTCCAGCAGATCCAGCCACTGGCTCACCTGGTCAAAGGCGTCCAGCAACAAATCCACCATTCCGCGCTCGAAGGTCACGGTTTGCGAGCGCAAGGCGTCGAGTAAATCTTCGGCGGCATGAACCAGCAGGGTGACGGGCCGCATCTCGAACAACCCGGAACTGCCCTTGATGGTGTGCGCAGCCCGGAAAATCTCGTTGAGCTTGTCGGTATCGTGGGGATTGTTTTCTATCGCCAGCAGGCCCGCGCCAGTCAATTCCAGTTGATCGCGACTTTCGGCGATGAATTGCGCCAATAAGGGATTCATGGCGCGACCTCCCCGGTGAGCAGGCGGACATGTAGAACCAATGTTTCCGGTCGCACCGGCTTTTGGAAATACAGGTTGGCACCGGCGGCATAAGCAGCGGTGGCATCCTGAGCCTGACCTTCGGTACTGATCATGATCGCAGGCGTCGCGCAGATTGACGGTTCCTGACGAATGGTACGCAAAAGGGTATAACCATCCATCTTGGGCATGTTGACATCCACGATATACAGATCGAAGGAGCCAACCAGCGCCTTTTCCAGACCTTCATAACCATTGCCCGCTTCCTCCACGGCAAAACCTTGTGCCTCCAGCACCTGCCGGTAATACATCCGTACTGTGGTAGCGTCGTCGATGACTAAAATTCTTTTCATGAGAATGGCCTATCGCGGTTTCTGGTAGACGATGGCTTCGGGGAACTTGCGCACCTTGAATAACGGAGTGATGCGGCTCATGGATTCCGAATGCCCCAGACAAATGAAACCGCCGGGGCGCAAAGCGTTGAACAGCGATTCCGCCGCAATGCGCCGCGAGGTGTCATCGAAGTAGATCAGCAAATTACGGCAGAACACCACGTCAAAATCACGGTAGCCGCGCATCTGGGCCAAATCGGTGATATTGACCAAGGTAAATTCGACTGAATTGCGCAAATCGGCATTAATCTGATACTGGCCGTTCAATTTGGTGAAGTATTTGCGCAACAGCGGTTCGGGGAGATGCTGAATGGAGCGCTGGTCATAGCGACCCTGCCGCGCTCGTTCCAGAATCCCGGTATCAATGTCGGAAGCGACCAGTTCGATGTTGTAGTCATCGGCTCGCGGCCAATGCTCCAGCAGGTAAATAGCCAGCGAATACGGCTCCTCGCCCGATGAGCTCGGCACTGACCAAATCCGGATCGATTCATTGCGCGGTTTGTGTTGCACCACTTCTTCCAGAATCGAATTGACCAGACAGGTGAATTGATATTCCTCGCGGAAGAAATAAGTCTCGTTGACCGTCATCAGATTGATGAGCGCCTGTAATTCCGTCCCGGACGTTTCAAAACGCAGCATGACGAAATAGCTGCGGAAATTATCATTACCGGTGGCCTGAATCCGTTCAACCAGACGCTTGTCCACAAAATAGTGTTTGGTTTCCTCAAAAAAAATGCCGGTCTTGCGATAAAAGAAATCCCGGAATTTCAGGAATTCTTCATTGCTGATGGTAGGCGTCGCCTGGGGAAGGCTCAAGGTGATCGCTCCTGGTCGGGATAAGGTTTAACCATCATGGCCCTGAATCCGGCGAATCGCGGCTTGCACACAGAATTGCATAAACGGTTCGTCGCTAAAGCGCTCCGGCAGCGCGTTCAAGGCCGGAATCGCTTCCGGCGTTCCCACTTCCGCCAACACGTCCACCGCCGAGGCGCAGACGTTAAAGTCGCGGTCATGCGCCACCACCTGCACCAGCCAGGCCGGAGTCTGAGGATGACGCAGATTGGCCAGCACGTTGACCGCAAAAATCCGGTAATCCGGATCGGGATCTTCCAGCATGGTCGCCATATACGGCGACACCGCGTCCGGTAGTTGTTGCAACGCTTCGACCGCTGAATTGCGCAAGGCAGCATCTTCGCTGCGCAACAGCGGAATCAAACCGTTGACCACTGCATTGCCGCCGATTTCGATCAGCGTAGTGAACATCGCTTCGCGCACCGAGGTTTGGGTCTCCTGTTCCAACCGGGCGCAGATTTCCTCGGCAGCGTCGGGAAAAGCCGCTAAATCCAGGGCGGCCCAACGGCGAATATCAGCCGCTTCGTCCTCCAACTGGCGCAACAACCCTTGGCGATCCCGGGGCAGGCGGCGGTTATTACCATCAGATGGCGTCGTGTGCGTTTTTCTAATCAAGGCCATGTCAAAGTGTCCTCAATGCAGCCAGCGAAGCAAATGGGTGGCGACTTGATCACAGGGCGCAACCACGGTCGCGCCGCCCCGGTTGATCAACTCAGCCGGCATTCCGAACACCACCGCAGTGTCTTCGGATTCGGCAATGGTGCGGCCGCCGCGCAGATGCAGTTCAGCCATTGCGTCAGCCCCGTCGTAACCCATGCCGGTCAGCATGACGCCAATGAGCCGGTCAGCGGGATAGTGTTCCAGGGCGCTGCGCACCATCAGTTCCACCGAGGGATGCCACAGATAAGTTCGGTTTTCCGGCTGCGACAGCGCGGCGATGCCGGTGCCGCGTCGGCTGAAAATGACATCGGCGCTGCCGCGCCCAATGTAGATCGTGCCCGGCTCCAGCAGGGTCGGTTTACTGACTTCAAGCACCGGCAGGTTGCACAGGCCACCCATCCGCTTGGCAAAAGGGCCGGTGAAATTGGCCGGCATGTGCTGAGCCACTACCACCGTCCAGGGAAAATCAGCGGGCAAACGCGGCAGAATTTCTTCCAGGGTGCGCGGGCCGCCGGTAGAAACCCCGACGAGGACCACCCCCGCTTTGGCGGTTTTGGCGGCTGACGGGCGCGGTTCCACCGGCTTCTTGACCGGTTCCGGCGCCAGCCGGTTTTGCTGGCGGATGCGATCCACCAGCCCTCGCGCCTTGCGAATTTTGGCTTTGGCGGCAGCGCGAATCTTGCTGATCAATTCGGCGTGAATGTCGTCAATACTCAACGAGATGGTGCCGCCGGGCTTGCAGACATAATCCACCGCGCCCAGGCTCAACGCCTCGAAGGTCGCCAGCGCGCCTTTTTCGGTCAGTGAGGACACCATGACCACCGGACAAGGGCGCTCGACCATAATCCGGCTCAGGGCGGTCATCCCGTCCATTTCCGGCATGTTGATGTCCAGACTAATCACATCCGGCTGAAAAACCGCCAACTCGGCCAAGGCTTCGGCGCCAGTGCGACAGGTGCAGAGAGTGAAGTCGCCTTCCTGCTCGAACAGCTTGACCAGATGCTTGCGCATCAACGCGGAGTCATCAACGATCATTAACTTAATCATCAGAATCTCTGCGAGAGACCCCGGCATTTATGCCGGGGAGGGATAGCGGGCCGAACGAAGTTCGGCTTCTTTTGGGTTAAGTGGTTGCGAATAGCCATAACCATCAGCACGTTGAATGACTTTGCAGTACCGATAGCCCATCCCTCGGATCACCCCTTGAGCGGTTTGAAGGTTGAAACTTCCCGATGCGCGAACCGCCACGCGCCCAAGATAGGAACCTATTTTCTTACCTTGGGTGACTTCGGCTTTCACCCTGTCCCCGGTCTGAAATCCTTTGATCCGTTTCTGTCGGGTCAAATAACCACGCGGGAATCCATAGGCATTGAGTCGGGTTCGCTGGTAACTACCGCGTCCAGTCGCTTTAATCGCTAAAGTCGGTTTATTCCAATCTCTGATTTCGTCCATATCGCCCACACAAGCCGCATCCAGCGCATGGGTCTTCGGAATATCGAGTCGAGTCCGATTGAATTTGGTGAGACCACCTGACCCGGTGGTGACTGGCAATCCCGTTATTTTCAGGGTATTAAAGAGCACCCATCGGGTGGTGTTCACCGCCGCCGCATCCTTTAACGGTCTTTTGGCTTGCGCCTGAATCCGCGCTAATCGCTGGGGGTCTTTCGCTAAAAAGACGTTGATTTCTTGAGCGCCTTTCTGCTGATTACACGACCGACAAGCCAGCGTCAGGTTGGAAATCCGGGGGCTCCCACCTTTCGCTTTAGGCGTGATGTGTTCAATCTGCAACGGGACATTCCTGGTGCCGCAATAGGCGCATTCCCTATTCCACTTATTAAGCAGGTATTCACGGGTTTCATAACCCGCCAGAGTGCCTTGTTGGTATTCAACCCCGCTGATTTCTGGATTCTCCATCTGTTGCAAATCAAACCGCACTAATTCCTGAGCAATCCCAGTGACAGGGGCAAGCCGTTGCAAACGATGAACCCAAGCGCCTGTCGTATCCACCCGATGTTGCAGGCTTGGCGCAAGCCAGCCCTTACCCTTATTGCCGCAATTCAGGAACCGGGGTTTCCGATAGCGTAGGTTTCCACGCCGCCGCCGCCGCATTTGCCGACGTGCGGTTAATGACTCACTGATCTGTTGCCCGCGATGGTGAAGCTCAAATAAATTCAGAACGTGAACCGTCACGTGGATTTCACCCGTTGCGTCGTCCATCGTTTCTGAGTGACGCACTACAGCGATCCCGGTCGTCTTGCTTCCCGGATCAAGTTTAATCTTGACGGGTTGTAACATACTTTCGTTGACGGTCCGATCCACGAGCCGAATCGAAAACGGCATGAGTCGATGGATTCGTGCGCGACCTCTTTCCAATAACTTTCTGGCGCGTTTCTCGCTGCACGGCATCAACGGGTTTTTGTGTCTATCCAATACCAAAACAGCCATTAACCTTCTCCAAAAATGTGCTTACGCACCTAGTGACAGAAGCCCTACGGCTTCGCTCCCCTCGCCCATGTTGCAACGCAGCTTTGGCTTTCGCCTGGCGACAAACCGTTTCGTACTTACCCGGTCGCGTGTCTGCATCGGCCGCTTCGAGAGGCCGGAGTTGAGGAAGCGCCCCGGCGTCGGTCGGGTACTTCGTTGCAACGGAGCCGGTTGGTTACGGCTTGGGCTGGTCAATCCAGACTTGCGGTTTCATCCACCACAAGCCTCGCCCTTTAGGGCGGGGTAATTGACTGCGGTAATACCATTTCTCAATAGGTATTGAGTTTTGGCAGGTTGGGCACGCTGCGCTTTGCCCAACCTGCGGCCTGCCACCGCCGTAGTTCCCCCCTTTGAAAAAGGGGGGTCAGGGGAGATTTCACCAATGCAAGCTCAATGCAGCGCCGCTATTTCCAGGGCGGTGACTTCGCCACTTTCCAGCAGTTGGTCCACGTCCAGCAACAGGATCATCCGTTTCTGCTTTTGCAGGTTGGCGACCCGCCGGATCAGCTTGGCGGTTTCCTCAGACAGATTGGGCGCATCCTCAATCGCCTGGCGGGGAATTTTCAGCACCTCAGTGACGGAATCCACAATAAACCCGGTGCGCACCCCGTTGATGGTGAACACCATGATCCGCTGCCGGTCGTTGCGATCCTGCGACGGCAACCCGAAGCGACGCCGTTGATCCACCACTGGCAACACCGCGCCGCGCAGGTTGATCACTCCTTCGATGAATTCCGGCGCTTTCGGCACATGAGCCAGTTGATCGGGCACTCGCACGATCTCCTGCACCGAATCAATCGGCACCCCGAACTCTTCCTTCATCAACCGGAATACCACCATCTGCTCGTCTTCGCCGACGAGGCCCTGCCCTTCCGTTTTATCGGTCACGACTGCTTCGCTCCCTTCCTGCAATTCGCTGACGACGGCCGCCGCTTCGCGGAACGCGCTGTGGGCGAACATCTTTTCCGCCGAGATGATCGAAACCAGCCGCTTGCCATCGTTCAGCCGGCAAATGTCGGTAATTTCGGCAATGTCGGCGTCCCGCGCCAGCAGGGCGGGCATAGTGTCCACCAGGCTGCTGCTGACCCGCAACACCTCGTTCACCGTGTCGGTGATTACTCCGACCGCCAGTTGGTCGCCGCCGCTACTGAGGGAAATGACTACGATGCGATTGTGTTCGCCCAGCGCCTCTGCGGGCAGATTAAACATCCGTCGCAAGCTGACCAGCGGCAACAACCGCTGGCGCAGGGTCATCACCCCGATCACATGCGCCGCCGCCTTGGGCACATGAATGATCTGTTCGGGAACCTGGACGATTTCCTGCACCCGTTCAATCGCGATGGCGTACTCCTGACCCGCCACGACGAAGCTCACCAATTGCAATTCGTCACTGCTGCCGTCGCTGCCTTTGGCGGTTTCCCGCGCTTGCTCGCTGGTGGCGGCGCCGGCCTTGGTCTGTTCGCGGGCCAGTGAGGCAAACTCATTTTTAATGAGCTGGGCGAAGTCCAGAATCATCACCATTTCGTGGCCGCTGACGTTCTTGATCACTCCCAGTAGGAGATCAGAATCAATGGTGGCCTGAATCGCGGTGGCGCTTTCGATCTGGTCCAGCTCGACGGTGATCACGCTGGCCACTCGATCTACGACAAATCCGGCGGGTGCGCCGAAATCAATGACCAGGGCGCGGGTGGCGTCGTCGTGGGTGCGGTCGGGAAACCGGAACAGCCGGCGCAGACTGACGACCGGCAGCACCAGCCCGCGCAGATTGGCGAGTCCTTCCAGACTGGGGGGACTGAGCGGGACCCGAACCACATCCGGTACCCGGATAATTTCGCGCACCGGGGCCATCGGTACGGCGAACACTTCATTGCCGACGAAGAAGGTGACGAACTGACGCGCTTCCATCAGCGCATCCCGTTCGGCCCCCGCCGCGCCATGGGCGGATTGTTCCA
>NZ_CBTK010000281.1 GCF_000531125.1 Candidatus Contendobacter odensis Run_B_J11
CTCAATGAGCTTACAGTGGGTTTCAAATTTATAAGCAATCACGGGAAAATTTACAGGAGGCATTTTTTTGACCAGCGCTGAACGTAGCCGCCATCCCATGAGGCCGAAAGCGGCAGCTTCCAGCGCTCGCGTACTGTGATCAGCAGGCTCTTTATATGGCTGCTGTAAGGCATTGACAGGATGAAGACCCCATTAGGCTGAAGATTGCTGGCAGCGAGTTTGACCAGCGTGGAGGGATTGGAACCCGAGCCGCTGGACTCGATACTGATCGCCATATCGAAACCGGCTGCTTTCATCAGGCTGGGATCAGCGCCTGTGACCGGTGGGTAGGAGTGATCCGCCGGCGCTAATCCAGCCGAGTGAGCTGCGCCGCTGTCACTGGCTTCGATACTGGCTACGGTATAACCTGCATAACCCGCATGGTATAAATCGCGGCACAATGACCATGCACCGTGGCCGATACCGAGAATCCGCATTGCTCCATAGCGAGCGCGGATATCCAGTACCACTGATCGAATGCGCGGATTTGCACCGGTATCTTTCAGACCAGGCTGATATAAAGAATCCGGTTCGACTCGTTGATTGGCGGTCATGTCATCTCTCTCCTGAGTTTGATCGGTAAGCTATTTGCTAAACCGTATCTCTGCAGGTCATCCCAAATGTCCGGGATGACCGTCATGGTCTTTTCCCCGTTATGAATGGCGCTCCCATCCAGAAAGATAAACAGCGAGCTATCCAGATATAAAGGAACATGCACTACCTCCTGATGCCCTTCTAAAATTCCAAAGTGAAATCCCAACTCCGCCATGGTTTGCATTAGTTGCCCCGGCTATCAGTAAGAAAAATCGCGAACTCGCTATGAGCGTCACCAAAAATAATGTCCATGTCAGCAGATTCATGCACTGCGGGCGTTATCCAGTGAGGCTATTTCCGCATTTCCTTCGGTCTTTGTTTGTGAACTACTTCACACTTTACGCAGATTTTTTTGCGGGGGATTTGAGAGCTGGGGAATGGGGGGTGTCTAGGGTTGCGGGGCGAACAGGGATCAGACGGGGTGCGCGATCCGGTTCAACGTGTCGGGTTGCAGGAGGGTGATGTAGCCCTGCTCAACCGTCAGCAGTCCCTGCGCTCGCCAGAGCCGCAGTTGCTTGTTGACGCTCTCGCGGCTGGTGGCAATGCGGTTGCCAAGATCCTGTTGCGAGAGCTTGTGGGCGATACGGATTCCCGTTGGGGTGGTCGTGCCATGGTTCGCGGCCAGTGTGACCAGCAGCCGGGCCAACCGGGCCGGCGTATTTTGGAAGGCCAGTCGCTCGACAAGATCACTGGTGGTGCGCAACCGTCCGCAGAGTACCGCCAGCAAAGCCGTCGCGACCTGCGGCCGGCGCTCCAGGAACGGGATAAAATCCTGGCGCAGCAACGTGAACAGCGCACACTTGCCGATGGCGGTAGCGTCCGCGCTGCGAGGTTGACCATCCAGCAGCGCAATCTCACCGAAGCATTCCCCCGGCGCGACGATGCTAAAAATCAGCTCCTTACCCTCGTCGGACACGATGCTGATTTTGATCTCACCCCGCAGCACCAGCATCATGCTGTTGCCGGCATCGCCGCGTTGAAAAATCATCTGTCCATCGTCAAACCGGCGCACTGAACCTAACGCAAGGAGTTGTTCGCGTTCAACCGTATCAAGGTGGCTGAACAAGATATGCTCGACCAGTGCGGCGCGTTTATCGTTGAGTAACATCGGTTGATCCTTGGTGTTTAGGACTTTCGCTTTTCGTCATTCCCGCGTCAGCGGGAATCCAGTAAGCTGCTGAAAAGACTGGATACCCGTTTTCACGGGTATAACGACACCCAGTTTATGAGCGAAAGTCCTGGTGTTTAGGGCTGTTTTAGGGCAGTCGCCTCATGCATTTGACCCGATGAGGTAGCGCGCCTCGCAAATGCAAACGCAGGTATAGCGCACCCGGATTGTTTGCATCGTGCTGAAAGTCAGAGCAATGGATTCGCACCCCTTCCGCTCCACCCATCCAATCAGCGGCCCAGCGCCGCTGTTCTGGTTTATAATCCCGACTTTATAGCAATGCTCAGGCGCTCGCCTTGACCCTGCCACAACCAATTTGTAGCATGGCCGGTATTTCCTTCCAACCTGCCAGTGATACTGATGCTGAATAGAACCGCGCCTCGATTACCGATGCTTTACAAGCGGTTAACGCCTTGGTTTGCTAACAGCTACCCTGCTGCAAGATGTCGTCGTATTATTTGATTTGATGTGTAAAACCTACTGACTGAGGGTATCCCATTGAAAATGGTAGACGGGTCGACGCTGGCTAAAGCCGTTCGCGGAACTCTTGATGCGCGAACGGCTTGGCTGTCTGCGCTCATGATCCTGGCGCTGCTCACCGCCTGCAAGCCGGTTGAAGAGCCCGAACCCGAGCCGATTCGCCCGGTTCGAGTGACGACCGTCGAGAGCCGGGAAGGCGGTGAAACCGCGAGTCTCACCGGGCAAGTCGAGGCGCGGGAGGAGGTGAACCTGTCCTTTCGGGTCGGTGGACGCATGATCGAGCGCTCCGTCAATGTCGGCGATCGGGTCAGGGCCGGCCAGGTGGTCGCCCGACTGGAATCGGAAACCCCGCGCAACGCGCTGCGGTCGGCCCGCGCGGAACTCACCGCCGTGCGAGCGCGGCTGGTCGAAGCTCAGAATAACTTCGAGCGTCAGCGCCCCCTGATGGACCGAGGTTTCATCACCCGCACCATGTTCGATCAGGCGGAACAGGCCTATCGGACCGCTCGAGCCCAGGTGGATTCGGTGCAGGCGCAGGTGAACATCGCCGAGACCCAACTGGGCTACGCCGACCTCATCTCCGATTCGAGCGGCACTGTCACCGCCCGCCGCGCCGAACCGGGGGAAGTGGTCGCCGCTGGTCAGCCCATTGTCCAACTCGCCCGGGAAGGCGGCAGGGACGCCGTATTCGATGTTCCGGCGCGGATCATTGAGACCGCACCGGCCAATGCCGAGGTCGTCGTTGTCCTGAGCAGCGATCCGAAGGTGCGCACCACCGGGCGGGTGCGGGAAGTGGCCCCGCAGGCCGATCCGGTGACGCGAACCTTCAAGGTCCGGATTGGCCTCAACGATCCACCGGCGGCGATGCGGCTCGGTTCGACGGTAACCGGCAGCGTCCAGCTCGGCGCCGGATCCGGTATCGAGATCCCGGCCTCGGCGCTGACGACGGCCAATCAGCGCCCGGCGGTCTGGGTGCTCGACCCCGCCAGCAATACCGTGTCGCTGCGCAATATCGAGATACTGCGTTATGGCCTGGCCCAGGTGGCGGTCGCGGAGGGGCTGCAACCGGGCGACATCGTGGTGACCGCCGGGGTTCAGACCCTGCGTCCGGGCCAGCAGGTTCGACTGCTTGGGACGCAACCATGAACGGCTTCAATCTCTCCGAGTGGGCCATCCGCAACCGCTCGATCACCCTTTTCATCATGATCGTCGCCCTCGTCGCGGGGATCGCTTCCTTCTACAAGCTGGGCCGCGGCGAGGATCCGCCCTTCACCTTCCGCACCATGGTCGTCAGAGCGATCTGGCCGGGCGCCACTCTGGACGAGACGATCCGGCAGATGACCGAGCGCCTCGAACGCACCCTGCAGGAAGTCCCGAATCTGGACGATCTGCGCAGCTTCACCCGCGCCGGCGACACCACCATCTTCGTGAACCTCAAGGGCAGCGCGTCGGGCAACGAGGTTCCGGACGCCTGGTATCAGGTCCGCAAGCGGGTGGCCGACATGCGCCACACCCTGCCGCAGGGGATCGTCGGACCCTTCTTCAACGATGAGTTCGGCGACACCTTCGGGATCATTTATGCCTTCACCGCCGACGGTTTCACCCACCGGGAGTTGCGCGACCAAGTAGAGGACATCCGCTCGCAACTCCTGCAGGTCCAGGATGTTTCCAGGATCGATATTCTCGGCGCCCAGGATGAGGTGATTTACATCGACTTCTCGGTCGAGCGGCTCGCCGGTTTGGGGTTCGACCCGAGCGCTCTGATCGCGGCCTTGCAGGCGCAGAACATCGTCATACCCGCCGGCGTGCTGCGTACTGGCGAGGAGACGATCGCGCTGCGGGTCTCGGGCGCCTTCGCTTCCGAGCAGGACATCGCCGCTGTCACCTTCGCGATCGGCGACCGCATGCTGCGGCTGAGCGATATCGCCGAGATTCGTCGCGGCTTCACCGATCCGCCCCAACCGATGTTCCGGATCAATGGCCAGCCGGCGATCGGCCTGGCGATCGCCATGCGCGAGGGTGGCGATACCCTGGCGCTCGGCCGGAACATCGGGCAGGCCACCAAAAAAATTGCGGCGGACCTGCCGGTCGGCATCGAGGCCAGGTTGGTGGCGGATCAACCCCTGACGGTCGATCTGGCGATCAACGAATTCACCACCTCCCTGTGGCAGGCGATCGCCATCGTGCTCGTGGTGAGTTTCATCGCCCTGGGGGTACGGGCCGGAACGGTCGTGGCCATCACCATTCCGCTCACGCTGGCCGTGGTTTTCCCCATCATGGACCTGGCCAAGATTGACCTCCAGCGCATCTCGCTCGGCGCCCTGATCATCGCGCTGGCCCTCATGGTCGATGACGCCATGACCACCATCGACGCCATGAGCCGACGCCTGGCGCTGGGCGACGACAAGGTGAGCGCCGGCATCTACGCCTATCGCCATCTCGCCTTCGCCATGTTGACCGGGACCCTGGTCACCATCGCCGGCTTCGTGCCCGTCGGCTTCGCGCAGAGTTCGGCCGGCGAGTACACCTTCTCGATCTTCGCCGTCGTTGGCATCGCGCTCCTGGCTTCCTGGTTCGTCGCGATGGTATTCGCCCCCTTGATCGGCATGGTGCTGCTACGGCCACCAAAGGCCGATCAGGCCGACAAGCCGAGCCGCGTGACCCAGATTTATCGAAGCTTCCTGACGCTGGCCATGCGGGCCCGCTGGGTCACCATCGCGGTGACGGTCGGGGCCTTCATCGCGTCCCTGGTGGCGCTGGGTCAGGTGCCGCGCCAGTTCTTTCCTGCCTCGGATCGGCCCGAACTCCTGGTCGATCTCCGGCTGCCGCAGAATGCCTCGATCCATGCGACCGAACAGCTCGTCAATCGCTTCGAGCAGTTTCTGCGCGATGATCCCGACTTGGCTTCCGGGATCGAGCGCTGGAGCACTTACATCGGCCAGGGCGCCATCCGCTTCTATCTGCCCCTCGATGTTCAGTTGGACAATCCCTTCTTCGCTCAGGCGGTGATCGTGTCGAAGGACATCGTGGCTCGCGAACGCCTGCGGCCGCGACTGGAACGCCTGCTGGCGGAGGAGTTTCCCCAAGTGGTCGGGAACGTCGCACCGCTCGAACTCGGCCCCCCGGTCGGCTGGCCGGTGCAGTACCGCGTCCTTGGTCCGGATCCGACCCGGTTGCGCGAAATCGCCTTGCAGCTTGGCGAGATCATCGCGAGCCATCCGAGGACGCTCCGCGTCAATTTTGACTGGATGGAACCGGAACGGGAGTTGCGCATCCGCATCGACCAGGAGAAGGCGCGTCTGCTCGGCCTGAGTTCCCAGGCGGTGGCCACGGCGCTCGGCGCCAATATCTCGGGGAGAAATATCACCCAGGTTCGCGACGATATCTATCTCATCAATGTGGTCGCTCGGGAAGCGGGGGGACAAACGCTCTCGATTGAGACCCTGCGCACCTTGCCGGTGTCGATGCCGGACGGGCGGACCATCCCGCTCGCCCAGTTTGCAACCTTCGAATACGGTCAAGCCTACCCGCTGGTGTGGCGACGCGACCGGCTGCCAACCCTGACGGTCAAGGCGGGGCTGGCGCCGGGGATGTTGCCTGAGTCGGTGGTCTCGGACCTGACCGAAGCCATCGCCGAGTTGAAGGCGAAGCTGCCGTCCGGCTACCGAATCGAGGTCGGAGGCTCGGTCGAGGAAAGCGCCCAGTCGCAGGCCTCGGTGTTCGCCGTGGTCCCGCTGATGATCCTGATCATGCTGACCCTGCTGATCTTCCAGCTCAAGAGTTTTCAACTCCTGGCTATTGTTCTGAGCCTGGTGCCGCTGGGCCTGATCGGCGTGGTGGCCGCCCTGCTGGCATCCGGCAAACCGCTCGGCTTTGTTGCCATCCTCGGCATTCTGGCGCTGGTCGGTATGATTGCGAAGAACGCGGTGATCCTGATCGACCAGATCGAGGCCGAACGGGCCGCCGGCAAAGCGGTCTGGGACGCGGTGGTGGAGGCCAGCATTTCGCGCTTTCGGCCGATCATGCTGACCGCCCTGTCGACCGTGCTTGGGATGATCCCGATTGCCCCGACCGTGTTCTGGGGTTCCATGGCCTACGCGATTATGGGCGGTCTGCTGGTGGCATCGCTGCTGACGCTGATCTTCCTGCCGACGCTCTACGTCACCTGGTTCAAGGGAGTTCCACCCGCCGTGGCCATCGCCGAGGAGCACGGATGATGCGTTTCCAGCAGTTGATCGATTCATTGCCGATAGTCGGCTTCTTTGTGGCGTTCGTGATCTTCGCGCTGATCACGGCCGAACTCGGTTACCGCCTCGGACGCTGGTGGCAGGAGCGAACGTCGGATGAGAAGGAGGGTCCCACGGCCATGATCGTGGGTTCACTCCTGGCCCTGATGGCGTTCCTCCTCGCGATTACGATGGGGATGGCCTCAGATCGCTTCAGCGCGCGCCGTGCGGTCGTGCTCGCCGAGGCGAACTCGGTGGGCACCACCTATCTCCGGGCCGGCTACCTGCCGGAGCCGGCTTCGAGCGAAACCAAGGCTCTGCTCCGCGAATACGTACCCCTGCGCATCTTGACCGACGATCTCTCAGACATCCGGGCGAGAATAGCCCGCTCGGTCGAGATCCAGGATAAGCTCTGGTCGATCGCCGAAAAATTGGCCCGCGCTACACCCGACTCGCAGGTCCTGGCCCTCTACATCGCTTCACTGAACGAGATGATCGACCTGCACCAGACACGGGTCATTGCGGGCCTGTACGCGCGCGTTCCCGAGACGATCCTCATCCTGCTTCTCCTCTGCTCGATGCTGACGCTGGGGATGGTGGGTTACAACGCGGGTCTCACCCTGCGGCGCAGCCCCCTCACCGCCGTCGGGCTGGTGATCGTCCTTGGCGCGGTCATTACCCTCGTGGTCGATCTCGATCGACCGCGTGAGGGATTCCTCAAGGTCAGCCAGCAGCCGCTCCTCTACCTCCAGGAGCAGATCGGCGCACTGCCATCAGCGAATCCACCGAAGTAGCGTGTAAGGCGAGTTAACAAAGCGTAACCCGCCGAATCCGTGGGATTTCCCACAAGGCGGGTTACGGGCTGACGCCCTCACGATCATGTCGTTGGAACTCCACCCCGGACGCTGAAAGTCGGTACTTTCATGTCAACACTGATGACGATTCATTCCGAAACAGAACAAAAAATCCTCAAGCGGTCGATCTGGATCACCGTGGTTTTCGCCAGTTCCGGAATTCTGCTCGGCCTGCTGTCGGGATCGCAGTCGATTGTGTTTGACGGCTTATTCTCGGTCATCGATACCCTGGTGCTGATGCTGGCGCTGACCGCAGCGCGACTGGTGCAGCGCGAAGGCGACCGCCGCTTTCAGTACGGCTACTGGCATATCGAACCGATGGTGCTGGCGTTCAATGGCAGTGTGCTGATGTTCCTGTGCCTGTATGCGTTCATCAACGCGGTCGGCAGTTTTCTGGCGGGTGGACGCGAACTGGAACTGGACTGGGCCCTCGGCTACGCCGCCGCCGCATGCATCCTCACCTTCGGCATGTATTTCTACGAACGCCGGGAGAATCGGCGGGTCCGGTCAGAACTCCTGCACCTCGACACCCAAAGTTGGCTAATGTCCGCCCTGATCGCTACTGCTTTGCTGGTGGCTTTTGCGCTGGCGTGGGCGATCAAGGGCACCCGCTTTGCTCCTCTCGCACCTTATGTGGACCCGACCGTATTGGCGCTGTTGACCCTGTACTTAATCACGGTGCCGATCAAGACCGTGCGCCGGGCTTTGAATGAAATCCTGCTGATTACGCCGCCCAGGCTGGACCAAGTAGTGCGCACGGTGATGGATGCAGTGGTCAAACGCCACGGGTTCAGCAGGTACACCAGCTATGTCGCCAAGGTTGGACGCGCCTATTTCATCGAGATCTATGTCGTCACGCCGCCGGACTTCCAGATCGGCAGCATTACTACGCTGGACGCCATCCGGCAGGAAATCAGCACGGCTATTGACAACCAGGGATCGTATCAATGGCTGATCGTGGCCTTCACCGCCGATGAACGATGGATTTAAGGACGACGCGCGGCTTCCGGTAAAATCGCGCTGACAGCCAGGCGGATCGGTCGCGACGCCGGACGGTAGACGGGTAATGAGCGGGTAAGGGAGAAAATTGATGGTAATGCAAACCCGGTTGATTGTGGTGTTCACGATATTGTGCATCGTGGCGGCGTTGCTGCTGCCCGCCGTGCCGCAATCCCCCGAATACCATCATTTCGCCGATCATCGCGATCTATTGGGAATCGCCAACTTTCTCGACGTGGTATCCAATCTGGGGTTCTTGATCGTCGGCATTGCAGGTCTGGTCATCGTCTTTGGTGGGCGTGCGCAATTCGAGTTCAGGAGCGAGCGATGGCCCTACGCCGTCTTTTTCCTCGGCGCGCTGCTGACCGCTTTGGGATCAGGCTATTACCACCTGGCGCCAGACAACGAGAGTTTGTTCTGGGACCGGCTGCCGATGACGATCGCGTTTATGGGGCTGGTTGCCAGTCAGATCGTTGATCGAATCAACATCCGGGCGGGGCTGGCGTTGCTGGTTCCGATGCTGCTAATCGGGGCGGCTTCGGTTATCTATTGGCGGGCCACCGAGCGGGCGGGTGCGGGTAATGTCATCCCCTATGGGATTCTGCAAGGCTATTCAGTGGTCATCGTGCTGTTGCTGGCGATGCTGAGTCCGTCGCGCTATACCCGAGGTAACGATCTCTATTGGGTGTTCGGGTGGTATGTCCTGAGCAAGATCCTGGAAACGTTCGATGCTCAGGTGCTGGATTATTTAGGCGGCGTGGTCAGCGGCCACACGCTGAAGCATATTGCGGCGGCTCTCGCCGGCCTCACTGTTTGTTCTATGTTGGTGCGCCGAACCCTGAAAGAACCCACCGCTGCGCCGGAACGCCTCAATACATTCAGTGCGGCTACGAAACCGGTTGCCGAGAGTGTTCCTCCCCCGAGGTGAGCGGACCGCCGGCCTGGAACAACTCGCTTGCGACGCTCCCGGACTGGAACGCCATGGCGCAGCCTGAGTCAGAGAAACCGTTCGATCGGCATGTCGGCTGGCAATGTGATTCAAGGAGGTCATCCAATGACAGACGTTACCTATGGCGTTCATTCCGAAGTCGGCGTCCTGCGCAAAGTGATGGTCTGCGCACCCGGTCTGGCGCATACCCGCCTGACGCCGACCAACTGCGACGATTTACTCTTCGACGATGTGTTATGGGTGCAAAACGCCAGGCGCGACCATTTCGACTTCATGACCAAGATGCGCGATCGCGGTATCGAGGTCGTTGAAATGCACAACCTGCTGGCTGAAACCGTCGCCATCCCCGAGGCCAGGAATTGGCTGCTCGATCACAAGGTGACTCCCAACAATGTCGGTCTGGGGCTGATCGCCGAGACCCGCGCCTTTCTCGAAAGCCTGGAGCCGCGCAAACTGGCCGAGTTCCTGATCGGTGGGATTTCGGTGGTCGACGTGCCGGACGAGTTTTCCACCTCGGGTTATCTGGATCTGGTCCGCGAGTCGCATGGCGTCACCGAATATCTGCTGCCGCCGCTGCCCAACACCCTGTATACCCGTGACACTACCTGCTGGATCTACGGCGGGGTGACGCTGAATCCGCTGTACTGGCCGGCCCGCAAGGAAGAAACCTTCCTGACCACAGCCATCTACAAGTTCCATCCGAGCTTCGCCAATGCCAAGTTCGAAATCTGGTGGGGCGACCCAGACGCCAACTTTGGCCTGGCGACGGTGGAAGGCGGCGATGTCATGCCGATTGGCAACGGCGCCGTGCTGATCGGCATGAGCGAGCGGACCTCGCGCCAGGGTATCGGCCAGATGGCTGCGGCCCTGTTCGAGAAGAGTGCCGCCGAGCGGGTGATCGTGGCGGCCATGCCCAAACTCCGGGCTGCCATGCACCTCGACACGGTGTTCACCTTCGCCGACCGCGATGTGGTCACGCTGTATCCCGAGATCATGAACCGGGTCCATGCGATTTCCCTGCGGCCCAGCGACAAGCCGGTCGGTATCGAGGCTACCCTGGAGAAGAAGCCGTTCGTCGATGTGGTCGCCGAAGCGTTGAACCTGAAGAAACTGCGCGTCGTCGAAACCGGCGGCGACCACTATGCCTCCGAGCGCCAACAATGGGACAGCGGCAACAATTTGGTGGCGGCCTCTCCCGGGGTGGTCTTCGCCTATGACCGCAATACCTGGACCAATACGCAGTTGCGCAAGGAAGGCATCGAGGTCATCACCATCGTTGGCGCTGAGCTGGGCCGGGGCCGGGGCGGCGGGCATTGCATGACCTGCCCGATTATTCGCGATCCGATTGATTTCTAAGGCTTCGCAGTCAACAGCGTCGGCGATGAGCCGGCGCCTTGGTTGCCGCCACTCTGTTATAGAATCGCCCCCGGCGCGCCGACCGGTGCTTCATCGATCCGACTGATTACCCCAAACGGTGGCACCCGCCCCGCGCCTCGACTACAGTCCTGTCTGGCGGAGTCTCCGAACATCGTCTCCAACCCAGGGTTAGCTTCCACTACCCAGTGGTAGGAAATTTCAGAGATTCCGCCGACCTTCCATCCATACTACTCAAGGACCGACCCTCATGACGGATACCGACCCGACCACGACCTCGCCGGCAACGGTCCCGCTGCATGACCTCCGGGAGACCATCGAGGAGCGACGTGCGACCGGCCAGGCCGCCCGAAAGCAGGCTCCTCGGAGCGCACAGGCGCATTGGGACGAGACCGCGCGCGGGCACGACGCCCTCGACACGATCGTGGCTCAGAACGCCATCCGGGTCCCCGATCTGGTCCCTATCCGCCACGGCCGCATGGTGGCCTCGCCGTGGACCTACTATCGCGGCGCGGCTGCGGTGATGGCCGCCGATCTTGCGTCCCGGCCTCACAGCGGGCTGCGGGTCCAGCTCTGCGGCGACGCTCACGTTCTCAACTTTGGCCTGTGGGCCACGCCAGAGCGGAACCTCCTGTTCGACCTGCGCGACTTCGACGAGACGCTGCCCGGACCCTTCGAGTGGGATGTGCAGCGACTCGCCGCCAGCCTGGTGGTGGCGGCGCGGGAGGATGGCGTCAAAGCGGCCACGGCCGATGAGGCAGTGGTCACGGCGGTGGAAGCCTATCGGAACCAAATGGCCCGCTACGCGACGATGACGGAGCTCGACCTCTGGTACGACGGGACTTACGTCGACAGTCTGATCGAGTACTTCGCGCCGGCCGACCGTGGGCAGCTGTTGGTCCACATCGAGAAGGGGTCCAAGCGCCGCACCCACCGCGGCGCGTTCGCCAAGCTCGCCACGATGGTCGACGGCCAGCCTCGAATCGACGAAGCCCCACCCATCCGCGTCACCATCGACGACGACGAGCAGGACGCGCTGACTGACCAGTTCCTGGCCGGCTACCGGATGACCCTGCAGGAGGATCGGCGCCACCTGTTCGATCGCTTCACGCCCGTTGACCTGGTCCGCCAGGTCGTGGGGGTGGGCAGCGTGGGCATGCGGGTCTACCTGGCCCTCCTTGAGGGTCGCAGCGGCGACGATCCCCTGTTCCTGCAGATCAAGCAGGCCGGTCCGTCGGTGTACGAATCCCACCTCGGTCCCAGCCAACACGATAACCACGGCGCCCGGGTGATCGCCGGAAAGCGGGCGCTGCAGAGCGCAACCGACATCTTCGTCGGCTGGGGCTCGTTCCAGGGCAGGGACTACTACGTGCGGCAGTTCCGCGACATGAAGATCATCCTCGACATCGAGTTACTCGCCCCCATCCTGGTTGAGTTCGCCGCCGCCTGCGGTGAGACGCTGGCCCGGGCCCACGCCCGCACCGGAGACGCCGTGGCGATCAGCGCGTACCTGGGCAAGGGTTCACAGTTCGCCACCGCCCTCCGCGATTTCGCCCGCCTGTACGCCGACCAGAACGAGCGCGATCACACGCAACTTCAGCGCGCTATCGCCGCTGGTACGGTCGAGAGCGCACCCGGCTGGTAGCAGTCGTCGCCGCCACGAGCAGCGGTTTTTAATAGGCAGCGCGCGGGATTGTCAGCGCTACCGACCACGGCGACACGGTCGATTTGACGACGAAGCGCCCGGCGGCATCAACCGCCGTTTCCGGGTTGAAGCCGGCTAACGCCCGCCGGGCGATGACTTCACCGTTACCGTCGAGCAGGGCGAGTGACCAGCCGGCAGGCAACACCACTTAGTCAAGCCAATTCTGGAATTGGCGGAGTTCGAACTGACATTGTTCAGCTATTAAGAAAAAATTGGTTCTTCGAGGGTTGTTGTGGAGTCGAACGTAGGATGTATTATTTAAATACATTAAATTCTCTCCTCCTGTAAATTTTGGTAGTGTCCCTAAACTTCCGTGATAGGTACACCCATTTTTGAGACGGGTTAGCCTCCTTGATGAAGATCATATTTTCATCGAGGATGCCCACTTGGACTGGGAGACGCTGTATTGCCCGAATCTTGGCTGTGAATATTATGGAAAACCTTTCAAAATCGCGCGGTGGGTTCGTAATGGCAGTAGCCGAGGCGAACCGCAAACCCGCTGTCAGGCCTGTGGAAGTAGCGTGACCTTGAACTACGGTACGGCCTACCACGGCTTGGGGTCGGATGCGGTGAAATTCGAGATTGCCCTGCGCACGCTGGCCGAGGGGAATTCGCTGCGGGCGACGGCGCGGATTGTCGAGGCGGATAAAGACCCGATCGGCGCTTGGCTGGATCGAGCGGCGCGCCAATGCCGGGCGGTGATACTGTCCTTGTGGCGGGATCTGCCGGCGAGGGAGTGCCCACTGGATGAATTGTGGAGCTTTATCCATACCAAACAGGACCAAACAGGAAAACTTGCCCGGCGCCAAAGACTACGTCGAGACGGATGGAGACGCCTGGGTGTGGTTGGCGTTTGCCCCAGTCTGGCGCTTGGTATTGGGGTTTGTCAT
Organism: Candidatus Contendobacter odensis Run_B_J11; assembly: GCF_000531125.1. GTDB lineage: Bacteria > Pseudomonadota > Gammaproteobacteria > Competibacterales > Competibacteraceae > Contendibacter > Contendibacter odensensis. The sequence continues at coordinate 13,279 of NZ_CBTK010000281.1, forward strand.
CGGCAAACCCGATCAAACCAGCGCGGACCGACTGCTCAAGCAGGTCGCGTGGGTGACCGATGACACCGTACCCTTTTTCACCAGCGATCCATGGCCTGCCTACACCCAAGCGTTGTCCTCCTGTAAATTTTCCTGTGATGGTGAGGGCTGGTAGCGTCAGGTTAGGGCATTAACTGAATTCAACCCATTGATCTCAATGGGTGATGTTCATTTTACCTGCCTGCCCCACAGTTCAGATCACAGGAAAATTTACAGGAGGCGAACTGTTGTCTTACCGGGTCTCGCCTCTTGAATGGCAAAAGCGACCTGTTCCAGAAAAGTTGTTCCCCAGTTGGCCTGAGATTCATCACGGAAGTTAAGGGACACTACCAACAATTCCCGCGTCAGCGGGAATCCATCAACCCGCTGAAAAGACTGGATACCCGTTTTCACGGGTATGACGACACCTGCTTCATTAGTGAAAGTCCTGACGTTGTTTTCCGCCCATTTGCAAAAGTGATGAGAGCTTCCTTGGTGAAACCCAACAGCCAAATGTGTTTGACCGTAGCCGAGTACACGGCTAGAATCCAGCCCCTTTAGTCGGGACGGAATAAGTCCGTTTGGAGACGCTGCAATGTATGCTGTCATCAAAACCGGGGGCAAACAGTACCGGGTGACCGAGGGCGAAACCCTCAAGGTCGAAAAGCTCGAAGTCGAGGAAGGCGCCTCGGTGGAATTCGATACCGTGCTGATGATCGCCGATGGCGACCAGGTTAAAATCGGCGCGCCTTACATTGAAGGCGCCCGGGTGACCGCTACGGTCAAATCCCAGGGACGCGGCCCGAAGGTGCTGATCGTCAAGTTCCGCCGCCGCAAGCATTACCGCAAGACCCAGGGCCATCGCCAATCCTACACTGAGCTGCGAATCAGCGGCATCAGCGGCTAATCCAAGATAACAAGGGTTGAAACAAATACCGATATGGCACACAAAAAAGCGGGCGGCAGCAGCCGCAACGGGCGCGATTCAGAATCCAAGCGATTGGGCGTCAAGCTCTATGGTGGGCAACTGGCGCGGGCGGGCAGCATCATCATCCGGCAGCGCGGTACCCGGTTCTATCCGGGCCAGAACGTCGGTTGTGGCACGGATTACACTCTGTTCGCCAAAGCCGATGGTCATGTGGTGTTCGAGACCAAAGGTCCGCACAACCGCAAATATGTGAGCATCCAGCCGGTGCAGTGAATCGAATCCGCCGCGCCGGTATGCAAAAAGCCCCGCTTGGGGCTTTTTGTTTTTGTTTGCTGCGGATTCAAGGAGGACGTTTTGAAATTTGTTGATGAAGTCACGATTCGGATCGAAGCTGGCGACGGCGGCGACGGCGGCGTCAGTTTCCGGCGGGAGAAATACATCCCCTTCGGCGGCCCCGATGGCGGCGATGGCGGCGATGGCGGCAGTATCTACCTGGTGGCTGACGCCGAACTGAACACCTTGGCCGATTACCGTTTCACCCAACGGTTCCGCGCCGAACGCGGCCAGAATGGCATGAGCGCCAATTGCACCGGTCGCAGCGGTTCGGACCTTATCATTGTGGTTCCCGTCGGCACGGTGGCGCACGATGCCGATACCGGCGAGCTGATCGGCGATCTGGTCAAATCGGGCCAGCGCTTGCTGGCGGCGCAGGGCGGCTTTCACGGTCTCGGCAATACCCGCTACAAGAGCAGTACCAACCGGGCGCCGCGCCAGTCCAAACCGGGAACGTCGGGTGAGACGCGCAACCTGCGGCTGGAGTTGAAGGTCATCGCCGATGTTGGCCTGCTGGGGATGCCCAACGCCGGCAAATCCACCCTGATCCGCACTGTGTCCGCCGCCCGGCCCAAGGTGGCCGACTATCCCTTCACCACCCTGCATCCTAATCTGGGCGTGGTGCGGGTCGGACCGCTGAAAAGCTTCGTGATGGCCGATATTCCAGGGCTGATTGAGGGTGCAGCGGAGGGGGCGGGGCTGGGCATTCAGTTTTTACGGCATCTGTCCCGCACCCGGCTGCTGCTGCATCTGGTGGATGTCTCGCCCTACAGTGACAGCGGCGATCCGGTGCGGGATGTTGCGATCATTTTTGGCGAACTGCTCAAGTACAGCGCTGAACTGGCCGAGCGTGAGCGCTGGCTGGTACTCAACAAGCTGGATTTGTTGCCAGAGGAGGAACGGGCGGTGCGGAGGGATGAAATCGTCACCGCGCTCGACTGGACCGGGCCGGTATTCAGTATTTCCGCGCTGTCCGGCGAGGGAACCGAGGCGCTGATGCAAGCGGTGATGGAGCGGTTGGAGGAACGGCAACGGCTGGAAGCAGCCGCCGAGACAGCGACTCTAGCAGAGGTTGAAGCGAACGATGTTCAGCCAGAAGACTCGTGAACAGTTAGGCGCAGCTCAGCGCTGGGTGGTTAAAATCGGCAGTGCGATGATCACCAACGATGGGCAGGGACTGGACAACTTTTCCATCGATGCCTGGGTGGCGCAAATGGCGGAACTGCATCACGCCGGACGGGAATTGTTGCTGGTGACTTCCGGCGCGGTGGCGGAAGGGATGCGGCGGCTGGATTGGCGCCAGCGCCCAACGGCGCTCTCCGATCTGCAAGCGGCGGCGGCGGTGGGGCAAATGGGGTTGGTGCAAGCCTGGGAATCAGCGTTCAATCACCACGGTATTCAGACCGCACAAATCCTGCTGACCCATGAAGACGCCGCTGACCGCCAGCGCTATCTCAACGTCCGCACCACTTTGCGGACGCTGCTGCGGCTGCGGGTGATTCCGGTCATTAACGAAAATGATACGGTAGCTTTCGAGGAAATCCGCTTTGGCGACAACGACACGCTGGGGGCGCTGGTGGCGAATCTGGTCGAGGCGGATTTGTACGTCATCCTCACCGATCAGCAGGGCTTATACGACAAAAACCCACGCCAGTTTGCCGAGGCGCAATTGATCCGCGAGGGTCGGGCGGGTGACGCGACGCTGGAGCGGATGGCGGGCGGCAGCGCCGGCAATCTAGGCAGTGGCGGGATGATGACCAAGCTGCACGCCGCGACCAAGGCGGCGCGATCCGGCGCGTTTACCCTGCTGGCCTGGGGTCGGGAGCCGGAGGTGTTGCGGCGAGTGGCGGCGGGAGCGGAACTGGGTACCCTGCTGCGACCCAGCCAGAGTGCGCTGGCGGCGCGCAAGCAATGGCTGGCAGTGCAGTTACAAGTCCGGGGCCGGTTGCATTTGGATGCAGGTGCGGTACGTGCGCTGCGTACCGATGGCAAGAGCCTGCTGCCGGTGGGCGTCACGGCGGTGGAAGGCAAATTCAGCCGGGGCGATCTGGTGGCGTGCCTGGAGCCGGGCGGGGTTGAAGTGGCACGAGGACTGGTCAATTACGATACCGAGCAGGCGTTGACGCTGATCGGCAAAACCACCCGCCGGATCGAGGCGTTGCAGGGACATCTGGACGACCCGGAATTGATCCACCGGGATAATCTGGTGCTGGTTTGAATCGCCTTCCAGTTTTGAAAGCTGATCAGGCATGATTATTTCCAGTGCGGGTGGTTTAGCCTGCTTAGGCAATTTACCTCTGGCACGGGACCGCCCTTCAAGAAAATCACTATGGTTATCGCTGCGCAAAGGCGCATCTTGCCACTGAGGAAGCCGCTCCCGAACCAGCCACTCTTGCCCTGTTGGGCATCAGCAGCCCCCCAAGTAGTGGATCTCCATTCAAGCCTCGACCCAAACCCAAACGATAGCTGAATTACAACAGCCACCACCAAGCGCTGCTAACCACCAGCAGTCCCAACATGGATAGCAATGACACTCTGAGGCCCAGGCGCCGCCACCAGGGTGCAGTAGGCCGGAATGCCGCAGATCGAACCCACAGCGCGGTGACATTATCCTGATGCGCAAGTTGGCGATCTGCGACTGCCGCCAGCAACTGTTGGATCGGCTGGCCTTCGTCGCTGGCGCGATTCAGAATAGCGGCGATGTCGGCATCTTCCAGCGTCAGCATCCCATCGCTGGCCAGCAGGATTTGATCACCGTCCCGAAGCGGATAGGCTTGGCGCGGTAAGTCCACCAACTCCAGATCGGTGCCAGTAACCGCGCTCATCAACGCATTGCGGTCAGGATGGCAGGCGGCTTCGGCGGCGCTAATCTCTCCTTGGCTGACCTGCTGAATCAGGATGCTACGGTAAGCGTGATCCTGATTCAGCCGGTGCAGTCGTCCCCGCCGCCACAGCCACAGTGGCGAGTCGCCCACGCTCAGCCAGTACAGTCCCTCCTCGGTGAGTACCACCGCCAGCAGCGTACAACCCATCCCGCTCAGACTGTGCGGATCGCTGGCCACGTCCAGTGCCATCCGTTCGTTGACACACACCAGAGTCTGTTCGAGCCGTTCTGGAATCGTAGCCACCGGAACCGTGTCGTAGGCGTCGACGAAGCTGCGAACCGCTAAGGCACTGGCCCGCGCCCCGGCCTGTTCGCCCCCCATCCCGTCGGCTAAAACCAGCAGCAGATCGCCTGCTTCCAGTTCTGGCGGCAGTTCAAAGACCCCGTAATCGTCTTCCTGTCGGGCGCGACTGCCTTGCGTCATGCCCTCATCGTAAATCCACGCCGCCATATCGCGCCCTCCGTGCCGTCAACTATCGTCGCGCCAGTCGAAATCCGCACCGCACAGCGGTACAAATCGCAACCGGGTTTGCCCCAACTGTAAGGTTTCGCCCCCCATCAACTCGGTGGATTCCCGCAGCGGACGACCGTTCAACCAGGTTTCAGCCGCGACGGATTGCACATAGAAACGGCGGGAGCGTGCGGTATAAATAATGGCGGCATAGATAAGAATGGCCTGATTGCCAAGAGCAATCCGATCATCGCCGAAATCCAATCGAATCCGCACCCCTGAACCGCGCCCAATATCATTAACGCCGTAGCCCAGCGGCAACACCGCGCCACGCCCCGGACCAGCAATAATTGCCAGCCAGCCGACTACTGGACTAGGCAGAGGATCACGCGCCATCGGTGGTGTTTCCGGCGCAACCGGACTCGCAACCGGACTTGCAACCGGATTGATGGCTGGCGCTGGCTCTAATCGAGGTTTGAGGGTCGGTTCCGACCGGGATCGGACTCCTGAATCAGGACGGGTAATGCGACGAGTGGTTTCGACCGGCGATGACGCGGGTTTGGCGGCGGCTCCGCGACTCTCCGCTGCTGGATCCGGTGCATCGGCGGTTGGTGCACGGTCTGGGGTAGACGATTCAGCCCCCGGTCGGACCACACGCCGAGTCGGACCCTCTTCGGGCGGTGGTGGGCCTTTTTTGAAACCACGATAGAGCGGCATGGCGCATTTTCCTTTCTTTAATCCCGATGTGTAAAAGGCACTCAACGATCCTCAAGCCGGAAATGCAACCGCACTTCCCCCAGTTCCACCACGTCACCATTATTCATAATCTGTCCATGAATGCGTTGTCCGTTCACCCAAGTCCCGTTAGTAGAATCGAGATCACAGAGCTGAAACGTGCCATCGGGCAAATGATAAATCTCGGCATGACGTCCAGAAACCGAGTCATTATCAAAGCAAATGTCGTTATCGGGTGCCCGACCTAATCGGCATAACGGTGAACGCAACCGCAGATCGCCTCTGCCGGGCATATCGGTACGGATGAACCGCGCCGATACAATCGTTGTTTCCGGCTGATTGGATCGCCGGCGTGTAAAGGGCCAGAACGTGAGTTTCATTTTTGATTGAATCCCGTCGAGTTAGGCGAATCCCAGGGACTTTTACGCGGCGGCTGTGCCGGCGTCACCCGATCCGGCACAGTGGGCGCCACGATAATCGGTTGGGGTTGAGTTCGGTCACGCCGTGATTGTTGCCGGCGGGTTCTTGACTGGCTTTCTACCTTATTACGATTCGGTACGGTCGGCTTTTTGCCCTCGCCCTGCTTGGCGGTAGCCGGCTCAGTCGTTGTGCTGGATCGAGGTTTGGTTTCGGTAGGAGCTATCGCCGGCACTAAAGGAGTCTCGACTGGGCTAACCCCTGCTGGTTTCAACCCAGCGTCCAGAGTCGAATCCGGCTGGACCGGTTGCGCTGTCCGCTCATCAATCACCGCTGGTGCCGCCGGTTCCGATTCCGTTTGTATCACCGACGCCGCCGGTGTTTGCGGTTCTGGATCGAGGGCTGGAACGAGGGCTGGTGCGATGGTGTCCAGCGGCGCAGCGGGTTCCACGACGACCGGCATTGCCATCGGCAGCGGTGCTTCAGCAGTCGGCGGAGGGGAAGCGGTGGTATCGATGAGCGGAACCGGGGGCAGGGTCGCTGCTGTTGTTGGCTGAAGCGTCGGCGTTGCACCGGCTACCGGAGCTGGCACTGTTTCAGCCGGTTGCCCGGTTTGCTCCAGGCTGTAGTGAGAGGGGTTCACCTCTGGAACCGGCGCGGATGACCACCGCCAGAGGGCTATCGCCGCCAACGCTACCACCAGTCCCACGCCACCGGATAGAACGCCCCACCGTGGCCACCGGAATGCACCAGCACGCGGCTTCAATGGCGGCGGTGGCTCGCTGGGCCGCTGGATAGGGGATCGGCGACTGGCCGTTGGCGGATGTGTCCTTTTCAACTCGTTGCGATCAGTGCCTTCCAAGGCAGCACGCAACGGAGCCCGATCCAGGGTCGGCAGCTTAGCCGACTTGGACAGCGGCGCCATGATCACCGTCTCGTCGCTTTCCTCATCCTGCGCCCCACTTAACCCAGCCTGTATCTCGGACACATCACGAAACCGTTGTTCTGGACGCACTGCCAACGCCCGATCAATCACCCGGAGCAGATTGGTGCTGTAACGGCCAGCGCCGACCGCCACTGCCGGTTTCAGGGTGTCGTCCAATAGCCGTTCGGCGGCTTCCACCGGGGTCTGTCCTGCGATACAGCGATACAACACCGCACCGAGGGCATAAATATCGGTCCATGGGCCATAACGATCATTGCGGGTCGAGTATTGTTCCGGCGGCGAATAACCGGGCGTCACCAGGCTGCTCACGCTTTGGCTGTGACGGCTGATCGCTGCCCGTGCCGCACCGAAATCAATCAACATCACCCGATGATCATGCGCCCGCACATACAGATTGGAGGGCTTGATATCGCGATGCAGGTAGCCCTGCTCATGCACCGCCTGCAAGGCCGGCAGCAGGTCTTCCAGTAAACCGCGCATTTGATCCTCGGCGAGTGTTTCACCTTCCCGCAGGATTGCGCTCAGCGGTTCGCCCTCCTCGTAATCCATAATGATGTAGGCGGTGCCATGTCCCCGGAAATAGCGTTTGATCCGAACGACATAGGGGTGCTGAATCCGGGCCAGAACCCGAGCCTCATCAAGAAAGCGCTCCAGCCCCCATTCATAATCCGATGCCTGGCCTTCGGTGGCGCTGGTTTGCCCTTGGGTGTTGGCACGAACCGTCACCCCGTCAGTATCACGGAACGACCACTCGATAGGAAAATACTCCTTGATGGCCACCCAGTTTTCCAGATGGGTATCCAGCGCCTTATAGGTGACCCCAAAGCCGCCCGCCCCCAGGATGGCATCAATGCGGTACTCGTCCAGCAGATGACCGGACGGCAGCGCATTAGCTCGACGGGTTCCACCCTTGGCGGGCGTAGTTGAATCGGGGGCAGTAGTCATCACAGCAAACCGAAAAGAGGGTGGAACAACGGGCTAGAAATCCGCGCAGCGGGGGGTACGCGGGAACGGGATCACATCCCGGACGTTACTCATGCCCGTCACATAACTGACCGTGCGCTCGAACCCCAGCCCAAACCCGGCATGAGGCACACTGCCATAGCGACGTAGATCACGATACCAATTATACGTGGTCTTGCTCATCCCTAGCTCGTCCATCCGTTCATCCAGCCGATCCAGCCGGTCCTCACGCTGGCTGCCGCCGATGATTTCACCGATACCGGGCGCCAGTATGTCCATCGCCGCCACCGTGCGACCGTCGTCATTCAGGCGCATGTAGAAGCTCTTGATCGTTTTAGGATAGTTCATCAGCACCAGCGGTCGGCCCACATGCTCCTCGGCCAGATAGCGTTCATGCTCGGACTGCAAATCCATCCCCCACTGGATCGGAAACTCGAAAGTCCGTCCGGCCTGCTCCAGAATGCGGATCGCTTCACTGTAATCCATCCGCTCGAACGGCAAGCGCACCACCTGTTCCAGGCGCTGGATGCAGGTTTTATCAATGCGCTGGGCAAAGAAAGCCATGTCGTCAGCGCGCTCATCCAGCACCGCTTTGAAGATGGACTTCAACAACGCCTCGGCCAAATCCGCATTGGCCGACAGGTCGGCGAAGGCCGTTTCCGGCTCCACCATCCAGAATTCGGCCAGATGGCGACTGGTGTTGGAGTTTTCGGCACGGAAAGTCGGGCCGAAGGTGTAAACCTTGGACAGCGCCAGGCAATAGGACTCGACGTTGAGTTGACCGGAAACGGTCAGAAACGTCTCGCGGCCAAAAAAATCCTGACTGAAATCAATTCTGCCCTCAGCGGTACGCGGCGGGTTAACCAGATCCAGGGTGCTAACCCGGAACAGCGCACCAGCGCCTTCACAGTCGCTGGCGGTAATAATCGGGGTATGAATCCAGAAATAGCCCTGCTCATGGAAGAAACGCTGGATGGCTTGGGCCAAACAATGACGTACCCGAGCAATGGCGCCAATACTGTTAGTACGCGGACGGAGATGCGCTATTGACCGTAGATATTCGAAGCTGTGCGGCTTGGGGGAAACCGGATAGGTCTCTGGATCGTCTACCCAGCCGACGACTTCAATCGCCTCTGCCCGCAGCTCTACGCTCTGACCCTTGCCGGCGGACGCAACCAGCTCACCGGTGACGCGCACTGCACAGCCGGCCGTCAGATGCAGCACCTCGCTGAGGTAATTCGGCAATCCGGCGGCAACGACAACCTGCAACGGATCGAAGCAGGAACCGTCATGGACAGCGACGAAGGACAAGCCGGCTTTGGAATCGCGGCGGGTGCGCACCCAGCCCTGCACGGTGACTTGGCGACCCAGCGGGATTTGGCCGCCCAGCACAGCGGTAATAGCGTATACGGACATTAAACGGTCTACTCCCGGTCACGGCTGAGTGCGGTGGCCCAGTGGCAAGGTCATTAAAGCGGATCCTGGTATTTCTGGAGGTGTTGCGCTTTGGCCTGACCGATCCAGTTTTCACGATGAATGCGCCCCGTAAATTTGATGGCGGCTTCAATCCGCTCTACATCGGCTTCACCCAGCACCGCCAAATCCCGGAAGCTGCGAACACCGCAGGCGTTTAACTTCTTTTCCAGAGCAGGGCCGATGCCATTGATGAGCTTGAGGTCGTCGGGCTGCCTTGCCACCGGTGCAACGACGGGTAACGGTTCAGGCAGCGCTGCTGGCGCAGCGGTTATTGCGGTCGGATCGGGCGCAGCCTCCGCTAGCGCAATCACCGGTTCGGGAATAATGACCGGTTCGGAAACAGCCGAAGGCGATGCTACCGTAGCCAAGGGTTCTAACACCGCTGCGGGTTGGGTGACAGTGGAAACCGATTCGGCAACCGTAGCCGGTGGTGCGTCAAACTGATCCGGTGGTGTGAGTCCACCCCGGCGCAGCACTGCGAAGTAGTCATCCCACCATTGGTTCTGGGTCTGAATCCAGCGATGCAGTACTTCCTCCATTTGTTTCACCCAGGAGGCCATCATTTCCGGGGTTCCTTTTTCGCGGGCAACGCGCTGTACCCACTCCTCGACCCAGGCGGCTTCCTTCTCCAAGGTTCGTTTCACCGCCGCCTCCCAGCTTGCCAAATTCTTCAGATAGGTTTCCCGCCAAGCCTCGACACCCGCCGGCGGCTGAAACGGCACGGCTGAACACAGGCTTTCCCAAAGGCGCTTCTGGGCGTCGGTCCAGGTCTTGAGAATTTCTTCATGAATCCACGGTTTCATTGTTGTTACCCTCCACAGTGTTTCGCAAAATTTTTGTTCATGATTTTTTAGTGTCACCTTTCGTATCGCGCATGACAAGAGTTGGAATTCGCCTCCTCATGCCGCCAGCCATGTCCAACAGTGGCAGCTTGAAATTTCCTCAGTTCGCGTTTTACGGTGAGTAAGAAGAGACGCACACGGAACGCAGTCTTGAACGCGCATTAGGTTTTGCGTAGAAACGATCTGACCGTTCTCAATCCCGCCAACGGGTGACAAGGACTATCGGCCATGTCACTGCCATCAACGTGACCTACGTCTGGGAGGAATACAGCAATCCCTAAACTGGTTGTGGAGGTAGCACGGGCCTCTTGCCCGTGATGAGTCGAAGGGCTGGAAGCCGGTGCTACATTGAGTTCCATTCATCTAGCTGACGGAAACAAGTCCACCCAAGAGAGGTAGGCGAAAAATGGGTTCACACCGGTTATTTTGGTTTGAAGGCATTCAGATTCCCTTCCTTAAAAGACAGGATTGCATCTGGATAGAACCAATCCTCCAGCTTTTTCCCATCGGTGTCGGTACGCCCCTTTTTATAGAGGGGTTTCCCGTACTTCGACAGAATGGAATCGGAAGAATGACCCAGATTCAACTCCGCCGTCATATTTGGCCCCACCGGATCATGCTTGCTCGCTGCATCATCAGTATCCCCCTTCACAGCGCAACCTGATGAAATAATGGCGGCAAATCCGATAGCCAAAAACCCAAATGTTTTCATTGACGCTGACTCCATTGGTGAGAACCTCTGCGGTAGGGATGCCAAAGGCGGTTTACTGGAACAACGGGTTACGCGGGGAGGGTGAAGTGGTTGATAAAAAACAGTGCATCGCGTTTCCAACCGGTAGATGGATAGAAGGCTTGCACACCATCATCCTCGAACGCGCCAGCGGTGCGTCCCCACATGGTTTTGAGGCAGCTTGCTCGATCAGCACCCGTCAAGCATAGAACGCTGCGCTCACATTTCCACCTGATCCACGTCCCCATCACCCAACCCTTACCCCATCCCCGCCCCTGCAAACCCCGTTAGATCTACTCTCCCTCGCTTTCAGGCGTTGAACATAGACGACTTTGTTGAGATCGTGCAAGGCGGTATGATTTCAAGTACCCCCTTGACAGTCCCCATTCCCTCAACTTCAATCAGTAGAATTTCTTCAACAGACACGGTTGGAACCTTAGCGCACCACACTCAGGATGGGCGTCATTGTCAAACTACCGCCATGATCGAATCCGCAATCGGTGATGACATCGCCCACAATCCAAGCCCACCGCAGCGGCAGAGACCCTCACCCTCTCATTATGCATTCCTGGAATCTTAGCCCTGCTGAAGCCATTGCTTTGCAAAAAGAATTGCGCACTCACCTGATCTTGAGCGATCAGTTGGGAATAGTGCGACGGGTCGCTGGCGTGGATGTCGGTTTCGAGACGGGTGGAATGATCACTCGCGCAGCGGTGGCGGTGCTGTGCTATCCCGAACTGGACGTGCTGGAGACTGCCATTGCCCGCCGGCCCACCGAATTTCCCTATATTCCCGGTCTGCTCTCGTTCCGCGAGTTGCCCGCAGTGCTGGATGCTTTGGAGCAATTGCACGAACTACCGGATTTACTGCTGTGCGACGGGCAGGGCATCGCCCATCCGCGTCGCTTTGGCATCGCCAGCCATCTCGGCCTGCTAGTGGATATTCCCAGTATTGGCGTGGCGAAAACCCGGCTGTGCGGTACGCATGACACGCTGCCCGACCCGCGTGGAGCGTGGACGCCACTGCGGGCAAATCATGAAATCATCGGCGCGGTGTTACGGACCCGGCCCGGTGTCAAGCCGCTTTACCTCTCGCCTGGTCACCGGATCAGTTTGGAAACGGCGATCACTTATGTGATGGCCTGTTGTACTCGTTACCGCCTGCCGGAAACCACCCGTCACGCGCACCGGCTGGCGTCGGAACCTCAGTAATCTACCTTTCCGCTCTATCTACCGTTGATCGGCTGGCTATAATAGAAAACCACACTCACAACGAGAGAAAAACATGAGCGCCATAATGGATAACCACCGTTTCTTACCGGCTCTGAACATAGCGACAGGAGGATGAGCGCCATGGAGCAGGGGATTTTGGTGATCAATGCAGGTTCTTCCAGCATCAAGTTCGCCGTTTTCGGTAATGGTGACTCCTTGGAACCGGAATTGCGGGTTAAGGGACAGATGGAAGGTCTGGCCAGCGATCCGAGTTTTCAGGTCAAGAACGCCGAAGGCCGCAAGATTGACCAGCGCGACGAGTGGCCACACGGCTCCGCGCTCAGCCATGCCAGCGCACTGCGCTATATCCTCGACTGGCTCAGGGAAAAAATGGGCCAGACGCAAGTGGTCGCCGCCGGTCATCGGGTCGTCCATGGTGGATTGGTTTATGACCGAGCGGTTCGGCTTGATGCGCGGGTCATCGCCGATTTGGAGCAACTGGCCCCGCTGGCCCCGCTGCATCAGCCTCACAATATGGCTGCCATTCGTGCGTTGGCCGAAATCGCACCAGATTTGCCACAGGTGGCCTGCTTTGATACCGCCTTCCATCGCACTCAGCCCCGGGTCGCACAGCTTTTTGCCCTGCCGCGTGCGCTGCTCGATTCCGGAGTGCGCCGCTATGGGTTTCACGGCCTGTCCTATGAATATATTGCCCACAAGCTGCCCGATTACGCGCCAGAGGTGAAACGGGTGGTGGTAGCGCATCTGGGTTCTGGCGCCAGCATGTGCGCGATTCGGGACGGCAAGAGTATCGAGAGTACGATGGGGTTTACTACCGTGGACGGCCTGCCGATGGGGACCCGTACTGGTGGCATGGATCCCGGCGTGGTGTTGTATCTGATGCAGGATCGCGGCTACGACGTTAAGGCGATTGAAAAATTGCTGTACAAGGAATCCGGGCTACTCGGTCTATCGGGGGTGTCCAATGACATGCGCGATCTGTTGACGAGTACAGATCCCCATGCGGCGGAAGCGGTTGACGTGTTTGTTTACCAAGTCCTCAAATATCTGGGTGCACTCACCGCCGCGCTGGATGGACTGGACGCCTTGGTGTTCACCGCTGGTATCGGTGAAAACTCGCCGGAGATTCGGGAGCGGGTGTGCAGTCGGCTGGAATGGCTGGGCATCCGGCTGGACCAGACGGCTAATCAACAGGGTGGTCCCCGCATCTCGGCGGTGGATAGCGCCATTCCGGTTTGGGTAATCCCTACTAATGAAGAGAGCATGATCGCTCGCCACACCCGCCAGGTTCTGCGGTAGCGTTAAGTCATTGCTGTGCTGAATCGCGCCCGTCCTCCCTGACGGACCCGATTTCAGCATGAGAGACAAATGGGATGAGCCGACCGGCGATCTGGACAGTCGCGCTTCGGCCAACGTCCGGCAAATCCTGCATGACCTGACCCGCGAATTGGGCAAAACCGTGGTTGCTGTTACTCACGATCTCACCTTTGCCAGCGCCGCTGACCGCCGAATTGGCATCGTGGATGGTTTGATCGATCCCGATTGGCGAGCGTAACGATGCGCTTCTCTTCGTTCAGCGCATCCTACGCAGGTCATTCTTCATCCTTCATCGCCCCACCCGATAGTTGGCCGGAGCTTCGCGAAGGATTTGAGGGCTGGGTCGAAGGGCTGGGTTAGCGCCCGCTTTGCCCGAACCTTATAGGTGTCACACATGCCCCACGCATCCAGACTCCAGTTCCGCGAGGCCACTGCGCCGATCTCTGATGTGGTGACCAAGTTTGGCGGTCAGCCGGCTTGGCTTGAAGATCGCGTGGTTCCTCTGAGCCGTCGCACCGGGAAACCGATGACCTTCATCGCACAAGTGCTGATTCCTGCGCATTGGCTGGCGGACGATACCCCCCGCATGGCCTATATCTTCATGACGGGAGCCGGGTTCGACCATAACGCAATGGAAACCTGGGATCCGAATGAAGGCGAGACTGCTGTCGTTATCCAAACGAAACGCGCCAATTCACCAGCCTGTGAACCGTACCCGGAAATGTTGTGCTGCTGGGAAGAACGCGATAACCCGAGGCGAGAAGTTCCATGCGAGTACGCTGTTGACGAAACGCCTGTTGAAGAAACAGCCTATGTCCCGCAAGAGGAACTCGACCGTCGGGCAGATTCAGAACGCGAACCCATCGTAGAGAGCTGGCGCGGAAACAAGATCGGAGGAAGCCCGTACTGGATTCAATACGAAGAATTCCCGTTCGACGACTGGCGTCTGTTACTCCAGTTAGAAGATGGCGCATACCCCTTCAACCTCAACCTGGGAACCGGCATCGGCTACGTCTTTCTCAATGCAGCGTGTACCGAGGGAAAACTGCTTTGGCAATGCTGACCGGAACACACCCAATAGTCGTAGGGTAGGCACTCTGCCTAACTCCCTGCCATCGCCATGCCCCGCGCCGTCACAATCCCCTGCCGCGCCGCCCACAAATTCACGTCTTCGCGGCGAATGGCGGCGGCCATCATGCCGGGGAACTGATCGGGGGTGCAGGCGAAGGACGGCACGCCCAATACCGCCAGTTTGGCCGCCAGTTGATGATCATAAGACGGTGCGCCTTCATCGCTGAGCGCCAGCAGGGTGATGAACTGCACCCCGGATTGCACCAGTTCATTAGCGCGTTGCAACAGGTTTTTCTCCACGCCGCCTTCGTACAGATCGGAAATCAGGATCACAATAGTGTTGCGCGGCGCTCGCACCAACGCCTGGCAATAGCCGGCGGCGCGGTTAATGTCGGTGCCGCCGCCCAGTTGGACGCCAAACAGCACATCCACCGGATCGCTGAGCTGTTCGGTCAAATCCACCACCGCGGTATCGAACACCACCAGATGCGTTTTCACCGCCGGCAACGACGCCATCACCGCGCCGAAGATGCTGGAATACACCACTGAAGCCGCCATTGATCCGCTCTGGTCAATGCACAGAATCACCTCGCGCTGGGTGCGCCGCGCTTTGCGGCCATAACCGACCAGGCTTTCCGGGATGATGCTTTGGTAGTCCTCCTGCCAGTGGCGCAGATTGGCGCGGATGGTGCGGTTCCAGTCAATTTCGGCATGACGCGGGCGACGGTTGCGTTCAGCCCGGTTCAATGCGCCAGTGACCGCGCTGCGCATCGGCTCTTCCAGCTTTTTCATCAGCGCATCAACCACTTTGCGCACCACCAGCCGGGCGGTGTCCTTGGTCTTGGCCGGAATGATCCCGCGCAACGCCATCAGCGTGGCGACCAGATGCACGTCGGGTTGCACCGCTTCCAGCAGTTCCGGCTGGAACAACATGCTTTTCAAATCGAGCCGTTCCAGGGCGTCCTTCTGCATCACCTGCACCACCGAACTGGGGAAATACTGGCGGATGTCGCCCAGCCAGCGCGCCACTCGCGGCGACGAAGAACCGCTGCCGCCGCGCAGGCCATTCGGCCCGTCCGGCTCGTACAAGGCCGCTAACGCCGCGTCAATTCGCAGATCGCCAGCGCCCAGCCCGCCGCAACCGGCACATGCCTCTTGGGCCGCCTCGCCCAATACCAGCCGCCAGCGGCGCAAGCGTTCCTGATCAGAAGATGTGGTCATCGGCTGAGTCCCAATAGCAGGCGTAATAACGGAATCGGTTGTTCGGCACGGGCCGCATCCCAATCGGCGTCAATCTGACGCGACACGGTTTGCATCGGGCGCTGGGCGCGTTCGCCCATTTGCCGCCGTTCGTGAGCATTGAAAGTGGCGAAAGTGCGGCGCAACAGCGGCACCACCCGCAGGAAATGTTCTTCGACCAGGCCGGCCAGCCACTCATCCACCATCGTCCACAGCGGATCGTCATGCAGCAGCACCATCCCGCTGCGATTGAGAAAGCCTTCCAGCCACGCTGCCGCCGGGCCGGGATCGTTGCCGACCGATAGCGCCTGACTCATGCGAATTGCAGTCTGATCCGCGTTCTCGACCTGATCATCAAACAACAGCCGCGCCGCCAGCCCGCAAATCAGGCCGTGACTGCTGCCCAGATGCGCCACCCGTTGCAGCGCCTCATGCCACTCGCCGCTCAATTCCTCGTGAGCCAGCAGCCGCACTGCTTTATGGGTCGCGGCGATGTGTTCACGCATGGCTTGCGCGGCGTCATCGTCGAGCGAACTGCACGCGCCGGACAAGCCAATCGCCGCCCGTGGAATCAGCCCTTCCAGCACCGCGTTGACCATCGCCACATCGGTATTGCGCACGTTGCCGTAGCGGACAATGTGCGTCAGCGGTGGAATCGCCGCCAGCAGTTGCGCCACGTCGCTGGCGACTGCCGCCAGATTTTCCAGCGCCTGAGTTACTGGGCCAATCGCGGCTTGCAAATCCGCCAGCAAGGTCTGATTGACCAGTTCCGACAGTTCGGGCAGGGATTGCGCGGCTTGCGCCCGATCCACCGCCTTGGCGGTCGCCGCCCCCTCCACCGTGTTGCCCCAGCGGCTGGCGGTGATGACGGCGAGGACCAGTTCCGGCTGCCATTGCAAAGTCCACAGCTCGTGAAACGTGCCTTTGGCGCTCTTGCCGGTTTTGTTCAGATCGCCCCAACCGATGTCCAGCAGGCTCAGACGATGCAGCAAATGGCTACGCGCCAAGTCGTTGGCCTGGCGCAGATCAAGATCGAGGGCTTTCCGGGTCGCTTCGGGTTTCAACTTGAGCGATTTCTGCTGTTGCTCAAGGTCGCGTTGCAACGGCACGGCGGGCGCTTGTTCGGGAATGCCGCCCAGCCGGTCGCCGACGACCAATTGCCGATGAATCAACTGCATCGGCGCGTCATCGCCCATGCATACCACGGTGCGCAACGCTTCGCACAATTCATCCAGCCCCGGTTGATGATGACCGCGCAACGCCGCTAGGGCATCGGCCAGCCGCACCGCTTCAATGATGTGCGCTGAGGAGCAATCCAAATCTTCAGCGCGGAACAGTCGCGCCGCCCGCGCCAGCCAGCCTACCGCTCGTTGTCGCGTTCCGCCGCTGCGCCACAGATGTTCGTACCACGCCGGAGCCGCAATACCCGCGCCGTAACCGCTGGCGTTGCTCAGATTGTGGTACGACCACGGTGCCCAAGTCGCGGCGACTTTGGTTTTGGGCAACGCCTTGAGCAGGTCGTTATCGGCCTTGGCGGACGGCAGCTTTTCCAGCGCCGGGACATGCCACGCACCGCACACCACCGCGATCCGCTCGAAACCGTCTTTCTGCGCCTGCCGCATGGTTTTACGCATGTGCGCTTCGCGCAAAATTTCGCGCTGCTGTTCGTAGTCGCTGCGGCGGCGGGCGGGAGCTTCGCTGCGAACGGTGGTCATCGCTTCGGCAATCGCCGCAAACAGTTCCAGACTGTCGTTGCGCTCTTCCACCAGATGATTCCACCACGATTCGCCGTCATCGTAGCCTGCCGCCTGTCCCAGCCAGTGCAGCGGATCGGCATAAAGATCAGCCCCCTCAGTGCAGACATTGGCATCGGCGGATGTAGAACGGGCTTCCAGCCCGTTAGGAAACGGGCAGGATGCCCGTTCTACGTCGTGCGCCTTGTCCAGCGCGAACTGGCAGCTCATCGGCAAATCCATGAACCGGGTCGGCGTATTCCGCGCCAAGGCATAGCCCAACGCCTGCCATTCCGGCGAAAACTCGGCAAAGGGATAAAACGCGGCTTGTTGCGAATCGTCCGGGTTGTAGATCAGCAGCGCGACCGGCAGCGTCAGCCCGGCGTCAAGAACGAAGGGCAACATCACCTCGCCCTCCGGCGGCCCCTCAACCAGCAGACAATCCGGCTGGAGCGCATCAAGCGCCTGCACCAGACTCCGGGCGCAACCCGGCCCGTGGTGGCGGATGCCAAACAGATGGAAACAGGAATCAGCCATGAATGCGGCGACCCGGCTTACTCGTCCAGCTCGCGGCAGGCGCGGTACAAATCCTTCCACTCGCTGCGCTCTTTCATCACCGTTTCCTGATATTCGCGCCAGATCACTTCGTCCTGCACCGGGTCTTTGACAATCGCGCCGACCAGACTGGAAGCGATGTCGCCCGCCCGCAGCACCCCATCGCCAAAGTGCGCGGCCAGCGCCACGCCACTGTTGATCACCGAGATCGCTTCGGCGGTGGACAGGGTGCCGCTGGACGGCTTGAGCTTGGTTTTACCGTCCTCGGTCTGACCGTTGCGCAACTCGCGGAAAATCTGCACCACCCGCCGCACTTCCTTCAATGCCGGCGGCTCGGACGGCAATTCCAGCGCACGGCCCATTTCAGCAACGCGCTTGGAAACAATGGAGACTTCCTCGGCCTCGCTCGACGGCACCGGCAGAATCACCGTGTTAAAGCGGCGTTTCAGGGCGCTGGACAGTTCGTTAATGCCCTTGTCGCGGTTGTTAGCGGTGGCGATCACGTTGAAGCCGCGCACTGCCTGCGCTTCCAAACCCAACTCCGGGATCGGCAGCGATTTTTCGGACAGAATAGTGATCAGCGTGTCCTGCACATCGGCGGGAATCCGGGTCAGTTCCTCAACCCGCGCCGTCTTGCCCTGCTCCATCGCCCGCATCAGCGGACTGGACACCAGCGCATTGCGCGACGGCCCTTTGGACAGTAATTCGGCGTAATTCCAGCCATAGCGCAACTGCTCTTCGCTGGTGCCCGCCGTACCCTGAATCAGCATGGTGGAATCACCGCTGATCGCCGCTGCCAGATGCTCGGACACCCACGATTTGGCGGTGCCGGGCACGCCGAACAGCAGCAAGGCACGGTCAGTGGTCAGCGTTGCAATCGCGATTTCAATAATCCGCCGGCTGCCGATGTATTTGGGACTGACCTCGAAGCCGTTCTCCAGCTTGCCGCCCAGCAAATAGGTCGCGACCGCCCACGGCGACATCGCCCAATTGGTGGGCCGCTGGCGGGTATCGGTTTTCTGGAGCGCATCCAGTTCTTCGGTGAATTGCTGCTCGGCGTGTTGGCGCAGAATAGGGATCATGAGGAGTTTCCACTAGGCGAGAGGTTGAATCAGGACTTTCGTTTTACGTCATTCCTGCGGCGAAGATCAGATTTTAATTAAGCTACTACATTGAAGAACGGGGTTCGACCGTTCGACAGGCTCACCCCAAACGGTTCTTGAACCCGAAGTGAAAGTCCTGCGATGTTTCAAAATGAAATGCGCTGAAAAAAAGCCGTTTCAAAATTGAAATCCTGCCGCGCTGCATTCCTTTCGCCATCCCTTTCCGTTTCTATTTCCGTCACCTTATTTTTCTATTTATTCAACATGTTATTAACAAAGTTATCTTCAATGGGGAGATACTGCTGGCTTGAAAAACTGGCGTGCTTTTTGCATCGTTGCTGACACCAGCGGGAAATCTCTCCAGTTCATAAATAGTGATGGCTAAAAAGCGGGAAACGACGATACTCATCCGTTCGCCCTGAGCCGGTCGGTACCGAAAACATTGCGTCGATCATCGAGGAATCCGTCTCATGGATATCACCACCACCGCCCTCAACACTCTCTCGGCCACCCTCCTGGTGGTGGACGACGTACCCGGCAATTTGACCGTGCTGGGTGAGCTGCTGCACGACGCCGGCTATCAGGTGAAGGCCGCCAATTCCGGCCGCGCGGCCTTGCGCTACGCCGCCCAACCGCCCCACCCCGATCTTATCCTGCTCGACGTGATGATGCCGGAGATGGACGGCTACCAGGTGCTTGCCCGCCTGCGCGCCGACCTCGCCACCGACTCTATCCCGGTCATCTTCCTCACCGCCCTGAACGACACCCAAGACGAAGAACGGGGCCTGGAGCTGGGCGCGGCTGACTACATCACCAAGCCGTTCCATCCCGCTCTGGTTCTGGCCCGGGTGCGCACCCAGCTCGAAGCCAAGCGGGCGCAGGACTGGCTCACCGGTCAAAACGCTTATTTGGAAGCCGAAGTAGCCCGGCGCATGGCGGAGAACGATCTGATCCAGCGGGTCAGCATCCGGGCGCTGGCGCACCTCGCGGAAACCCGCGACCCGGAAACCGGCAACCACATCCTGCGCACCCAGAACTACGTCCACACTCTGGCGACAAGGCTTAAAGACCACCCCCGCTTCGCCGCCTTCCTGACCGAGCGCAACATCGAACTGCTGACCCGCTCCGCGCCCCTGCACGACATTGGCAAAGTGGGCATCCCGGACCACATCCTGCTCAAGCCCGGCAAGCTCACCCCCGAAGAGTGGGAGGTCATGAAAACCCACGCCAAAATCGGCGCCGACGCGATCAAGCAAGCCGAAGTCGACGTCGCGGAGCCGGTCCCCTTCCTGATCCTCGCCCAGGAGATCGCCCACTGGCATCAGGAAAAATGGGATGGCAGCGGCTATCCCGACGGCCTGGCCGGGGATGCCATTCCGATTTCCGCCCGGCTCATGGCGTTGGCCGACGTTTTCGACGCCCTCATCTCGGTCCGGGTCTACAAACCGGCGCTGCCCTTCGATCAGGTGCGTGACATCATTGCCGCCGGTCGCGGCAGCCATTTCGATCCCGATGTCACGGACACGTTTCTTGCCGGCTTCGACGAATTCGTCGCCATCGCCCAGTGCTATCACGATGGTTAGCGGCTGGCGACCCGCGCTTCAACGAAAGAGTAGCCCCTGAGGAGAACCCATCATGACTCATCCGCGATCCTTCCTCATCGCGGTTGCGGCAACCGCCTTGGTCGTTCTGGCCGTGCTCGCCGTCTTTTGGCTGCGGAAGCCGCCACCCCCGCCGCCCGAGCTGCTCGTCGTGGCGGTTGCCAACACTCAGTTCGGTGTGCCGATCCTGGTTGCCGTGAAGCAGGGTTTTTTCGCGGCCGAGGGACTGCAAGTCACCCTCCAGCGCCACCCCTTCGGCAAGCCGGCCCTGGAGGCACTGCTCCGGGGCGAGGCGGAGGTGGCGACGGTCGCCGAGACCCCCATCATATTTGCCAGTTTCGGGAAGACGCCGTTCAGCGTCATCGCTCACTACATGACCAGCGGCGAACACAGCCTCGTGGCCCGCGCCGACCGGGGCATCCGCCAGGTGACGGATTTGCGGGGGCGGCGGGTCGGCGTCAGCGTCGGCACCTCCGCCCACTATTTTCTGCACGTCATGCTCAGCGACCAGGGCCTGACGGAGGCCGACGTCGAACGGGTGTCTGTGCCGGCGCCGGAGCATGACGTGCAGAAAATAGAGATCGGAAGAGCACACGTCTGAACTCC
>NZ_CBTK010000282.1 GCF_000531125.1 Candidatus Contendobacter odensis Run_B_J11
ACTGAAACAAGTGGTTAGCCTACCATGCTGGCACCCTTTGGGAGCTTGACAAGCCTCGAAAAATCTACCAAAAAATCCATAAACTGGATTAAGGTCAGGAAGGAAACAAATGAGCTATTTGATTACTTTAGTGCTAACGCCCACAATTCTGAAACTTTATACCCCAATTTGGATATAACGGAAAGAGATATTAGCGAGGCATTAACTACGGGATTATCCAGAAAACCAGCGACTGTTTCACCCAGTATTTATAAGCTGGGTGCCTTTGCTAAAGTAATGAGAGGAATAGCGACAGGTTCCAATGAATTTTTCTTTCTAACTCGAAAACAGGCCAAACAACTGGGTATCATACAGGAGTATCTTAAAACGGCTGTCGGCAGAACAAGAGACGTAACGACTTCAATAATTACCACTGAGGATATTGATAAGCTTGATCAAAAAGGCCGACCCACTTTATTATTATGCCTTAGCGATCAATCAACAACGATATTACCCTTGGCTTTGCAAAATTATATTAAACAAGGCGAAGAGAAAAGACTACATGAAAAGGTTCTCATTTTAACTAGAAATCCATGGTACAAAATGGAGCGGAGAGAACCGCCACCATTTTTATTTGCTTATTTAGGACGCAGGAGTACCCGATTCATAAAAAATGAAGCAGGCATTATTCCTTTAACCGGATTCCTCTGTCTTTATCCTCATTCACAAGACAGTGCCTACATTGCTAATCTCTGGCAAGTTTTACAACACGAAGAAACCGTCAACAACCTGGCTTTAGTCGGTAAATCCTATGGTTCCGGGGCAATCAAAGTAGAACCCAAGGCATTGGCTAATCTACCTCTCCCGAAACATCTGGTTGATCGTTATTTATCCCCGGTACCAACGCGATCACCTTCTTATTCTCAACCGGATCAGGAAAAGCCGACACTGTTGCCACAGTTGATCCTGTTCACCTGAGAAGCAACGCCTCGATGATGGCAGTGATCGCCATTGGTGGCGGAAACATCTCCGCATCAGCGTGATATCCATGCGTCCCGAAACATCTGAAACGCCTCACCCTCTGCGCTACGGCTATACCACTGGCGCTTGCGCGACCGCCGCCAGCGTAGCAGCGGCTTACCGGCTGCTGGCGGCGATTGAACCTGATCCGATAGAGATCGTGCTGCCGCGCGGGCAACGGGTACAGTTCCGGCTGGAATACTGTCGGTTGACTGAAACAGGAGCCGAGGCTGCGGTGATTAAGGACGCAGGCGACGATCCCGATATCACCCATGGAGCGCTGATTTTCGCCCAAGTGGTTTTGAACGAAGCATCAGGGGTGCGCTTCCAAGCTGGACCAGGCGTAGGCACCGTGACTCGGCCCGGCTTGCCGATCCCGGTCGGTGAACCTGCTATCAATCCGACTCCACGCCGGATGATCATGGATCACTTGCTCAAACTGGCGACCAAATACGGTTATCACGGCGGATTCGAGGTCACTATCGGCGTCGGAAACGGCGCGGAACTGGCGCAAAAAACTCTGAATCCGCGCCTGGGCATCGTCGGTGGCTTGTCCATTCTCGGCACCACCGGCATCGTCCGACCGTTTTCCTGTTCCGCCTACATTGCTTCCATCCAGCAGGCGATTGATGTAGCCCGCGCCAACCGTCTCGGCCACATCGCTGCCTGCACCGGCGCGACCAGCGAACAAACGATGCGGATTCATTACCAGCTACCCGACATGGCCTTGATTGAAATGGGCGATTTCGCCGGGGCGGTGCTGAAGCATTTGCGGCGGGCACCCATTCCCCAACTGAGCCTGGCCGGTGGTTTCGGCAAAATCAGCAAGCTGGCAGCGGGCCATCTGGATTTGCACAGCCGCAATTCCAGCATCGATCTGGTGCTGCTGGCGGTGGAAGCAGCGGCGCTGGGCGCGGACGATGCCTTGCAAGCAGCCATGCAAACGGCCAACACCAGTCAGCGGGCGCTGGCATTAGCCTACGCAGCAGGGTTGCCGCTGGGCCAGCGAATTTGCGTCATGGCTCGTGATCAAGCTCGCGCCCTCCTGCCGCCCGAAGTGGCGGTAGAGGTCTGGGCGACCGACCGCGAAGGTCAACCGGTAGGTCATGCCGATTTCGCCTGAATGCCTTCGCCCATTGCGGGAGAGGGTTAGGAGCCGACAATGCGTATCCTGATTCTGGGTGGCATCGGCGAAGCGGTGACGCTGGCACGCACCTTGGCACCCGTTCATGCCGTGACCTATAGCGTGGCCGGCAAGGGCCGCGCTCCAGACCTGTCCTGTTCCGTGCGCAGCGGCGGCTTCGGCGGTAGCGAAGGGCTGGCGCTTTTCCTGCGCGAGCAGCGCATTGAACAGCTGATCGACGCCACTCACCCCTACGCCGCGCAAATCAGCCGGAATGCGGCGCACGCAGCGCGGCTGGCGAAGGTTCCACTCTGGGCCTATCGGCGGCCTGCGTGGCGACCCCAACCCGGCGACGATTGGCGATTCGTGGCCGATTGGACTGCGCTTATGGCGGCGCTGCGAAAATTTCAGCGCCCGTTCTTCACGATCGGTCTGGAGCCGTTGCGGCACTGGCCGGATATTCCCCCGGGACAGCATTGGCTGGTGCGCTGTCTGGCGGCGAAAGCGCCAGCCACGCCGCATCTGACCCTGCTCTGCGTTACCGGGCCGTTTACGCTGGAACAGGAGACGGCGCTGCTGCGGGATTCTCAGATCGACGCACTGGTGGCGAAGAACAGCGGCGGCGGTGCGGTCGAGGCCAAGCTGGCGGCGGCGCGATTCGCTGGAGTGCCGGTCGTGATGTTAGAGCGTCCAGTGCTACCCACGGTGGAGCGGGAGTTTGCGGCTGTGGAACAATTGACCATGGCGCTATGAGCCTATCGTTTATAATCGGGTGACCGGGATATTAAGAGGATATCCGGCACAAGATTTGCTTTTCAAACGGTCTCCAGCTTTCTGAAGACGATCAGGGCGCAGGCCAAATGAATCATGGCTAAGTCATTCTGTGCCTTACAAAAGTAGCGAGTCCGAATCGCCCGAAAGCCTTTCCTCCAAGCGATGGTCCGTTCGACGACCCAGCGCCGGGCGGGCTGAGTCTTCTCGCCGTAGGCCATTGTTTTCTCGCCGATCCGGCGAATGTGCGGGATGTAGCCGTGATCGTTCACTTCGACTTCAACCCGGGCATAGTCGTACCCCTTATCCAAACACAAGTGCTGCGGCTGATCGGGGGTCAGCGCGGGGCGTAGCAGGAGATCCGCCGCCACGGTGGGTGAGACCAACCGGCTATCGTGGACATGGGCGCCGACCAAGACGATCCCGAGCGGAATCCCCGTTTGATCGACATGGCAATGGATTTTGCTGCCGCTTCGTCCCCGGTCGGTCGGATTGCGCCCCAAGCCCTCCTCGGCCAAGTAGAGCGACTGACCCCGCACGGGGGCTTGCACCAACGTCCCATCCATGGCCTGCCATTCCCATTCAATCCCGTTCAACTCTTGATATTTTTCAACGGATAAACGGAAAATCTCGGTAAACACCCCGGCATGCACCCACCTTTGGAGTGCGCGTGAACCGCACTTTTGGAGCCATAGCATGAGGGTAGATAACCCCACTGACAGCCTGTCTTGAGGAGGTAGAAAATACCGTTCAAGATGCACCGGAAATCCAAGGGCGGGCTGCCCCCCGATTTTTTCCGCTTGAAAGGTTCCAACAAGGGTCCACTGGGTTCCAAAAATCATCGGAAATTTCGTGGTAGGCCATAACGTCCTCTCCAAAGTGATTGCCTTGCCTACAGCCTACCCAATTATTGAGATTAGGCATCTTTTGTGCCGGATATCCTCTAAGCGGCAAGATCGGATCGAGGTCTGATCCCGGCTTCACGCAAGCTTGACGCTGAGTCATTGCCTCACTCCCTGCCGCCGCTCACCAGAAAAGCGGGTGATTCATGAGATGGGTTCACCAGTTTCTGTTGCTGGCGCTGGTCGCCTTACTGGCCGGTAGTGCGTGGTTCTACCGCGCCCAAGAACCAGGACAGTGGCGGTCGGTCGATAGCCCGCTGGCTACCGGCGATAAAAAACTGACAAAAATTATCCTCCTGTAAATTTTCCTGTGATCGGAACTGTGGGACAGACAGATAAAATAAACATCACCTATTGAAATCAATGAGTTGGATTCAGTCAACACCCTAGCCTGACGCTACCAACCCTCGCCATCACAGGAAAATTTACAGGACCGTTTTTTATGGCAGTGGCCTTAGATGAGCAGGTCGCGATGTGAGGTAACAAATCGCTGACAAGATCGAGGCGGCTCTTCATTGAAAACTGCGCACTTCGACCCGGCTTTGTCCGCCGGATTGGCGCTGTACCCGAATCTGAATCCCGATCCGTTCGCTCATTTCCTGCACATGGGAAATGACTCCCACCTTGCGGCCTTGAGCCTGCAAATGGTCCAGCGCGTCCATTGCTATCCGCAGGGTGTCGGCGTCGAGACTGCCGAAGCCCTCGTCAATAAACAGCGATTCCACTCGCACCCGGTTGGAAGACAGCGAGGCGAGACCAAGCGCCAGTGCCAGCGACACCAGGAAGGATTCACCGCCGGACAGGGAATGCACTGAGCGGAATTCATCACCCATGTCCTGATCCACCACCATCAGCGCCAGGGTATCCTTGACCCGCTCCAGCCGGTAACGGCGGGAGAGATCGTTCAGATGATGGTTGGCATAGCTCAGCAACACGTCAAGGGTGAACTGCTGGGCGTAATTGCGAAATTTCTTGCCGTCAGCGGAACCGATCAACGCATCGAGCTTGCGCCAGATTTCGGCCTTTGCCTCCTGTTTAGCGATATCCGTTTGTAATAACTCCGTTTTTGCGCGGCGCTCGTCATCCTGGCGCAAGGCAATTTCTGCTTCTTTATGGCGACTATTAGCGGCATCCAGATCAAGAGCGAGCTGTTGTTGCGCGGCTCGTGCGACCTCTGCGGAATCCGGGCTGGTGCGGCGCTGCTCATGCGCGTCCCGTTGTAACTGGCGTTCCTTGAGAATGGCCTCAGCGGTTTTTACTGCATTGTCCAGCTCCAGCAACGCCTCGCGTTCCCGGATCAACCAGTCGCTATCGTGAGCGAGCAAGGTGCGGAGCCGGAGGGAATCCAGCATTGCGCCGGTATGGTGGGCATTGAAGTCGGCAAGCCAGCGATTCAATGTTGCGTCGACCTGTTCAGCCTTTTGCTGGCTGGAAATCAAGGCTTGCCCTGCCTGTTCGAACACCGCTTCGGCGCTGGCTTGACGATTCGCTGCGGTCTTTGCTTTCCCTTCCTGGTCTTGGAAAGCGGTTTTTGCGGCTGCAATCGCTTTGGCAAAAGCTGCGTCCACTTCGGCGACTGGCCGCCCGCTGAACACGCCCTGTCGTTGCCGGCGTTTAGCCTGGAGATCACGGTCAATGTTCTGGAAGGCTTCGGCGGCGCGTTGCCGTTGTGCGACTTTCTCAGCGATGGTTTCGGTTTGGTTGCGAATTTCGCTATCCAACGCGCCGATCTGGTTTTGCCATTGTTCCGCTTTTCGGCTCTGGTCGCTCCATTTTGCGACCTTGCGCCGCCGTTGCTCATGGAAAGCAATGGGGTCGGTTTGCCAGCGGGGACGCCAGTCGTAATCGGAAAACGCCGCGTCCAGATGGATCAACCGCTCTTCCAGTTGGCAGGCAAAGTCGGCTTTTCGTTCTTGAGCGGCATTCAAGGTTTGCGCCGCCTGTTTCAAAGCGGCTTGGGCGGCGTTCAGTGTGTCCCGCGCTATTGAATGCTGCTGTTGGGCCTGATTCCAAGCTGTCTGCGCCTTCTCTTGAACCTTGGCCGCCTGCCGCAACGCTTTCTCTTCCTGCTCGATGGCGGTTAATGACTCACCGATTACCCGCTGCGGGTTGGCGAACCAGGCCAATCGGTCAGCGGGCGCAACAACTGCCAATTCCGCCGCAACCGGCTGTGCGTTCCAGGCGACTGCATTCCGTTGAATGCTATCCATCAGGGGTTGCAGTTCCGTAGCGATGTCAGCGCGGCGTTGACGACTATTGCCAAGCTGGGTTTTATGCGTCGCTTCCTGCTCGTTCAGAGCATTTAGCGTTTTCCGGCACTCATCGACTGCGTCCCCAAGGCGGGTCAGCAGGGCGCGGGAAGGCGCATCACCGCCGACATAGGGATGTTCCGTTGCGCCGCACACTGGACAGGGTAAGCCCGCTTCCAGCGTTTCCCGCAAAGTTTCAATGTTTTCAGCGCAGGCGGCTTCAGCAATTTTCAGCGATTTCTCCGCCTGTTCCAGCCGGGCGGTCGCTGCGGGCTGATCCGCAAGAATCCGGGTTAAGGCTATTTCCGCTTGATGGATCTGTTTCTGGATCGCACGGCTTTCATGCTCCAGTTGGCGTTGTCGAGCGCACCCGCCGTCCAGCGCCATCCATAGCGATTCGGCCTCAGCCAGTCGGTCGCGACGGTTTTCAGCCGTTTTTCGGCGCTCGGCCAAGGTTTCCGCATCGAATTTTGACAGCGCCTGCATGGCGGATTGGAGTTGGCCGTCTGCCGCCTGAAAGGCTTGTTCCGCCTTAGTCCAATCGCCGGACGCTGTATCAAGCGTTTGCCGCTGGTTCTGCACGGCCTGCTGTCCAGCAACGACCTTTTGCTCGACCTCGCGCCCGTTGGTTTGAGCCTTGGCCGCTTCGCCCAACAGCACATCCCAGCGCAGCCAATCCTCGGCCAGGAGGCGCAACGGTTCATGCGTCGCCAGCCAGTCCTGGGCGGTTTGCAGATTTTGGGCGATTTGCTGGCGTTCAGCCTGTTTGCTGGCGAGGGTTTGCTGCGCTTTCTTCTCGACATCGAGGGCGGCGTTTCGCGCATCCAGGGCGGCAGCGTGGCCAGGCGCAAGGATCCGGATTTCAGCCTCAAGCGCCTTGGCGAGATCCAGATCGGGGCTGGCGGTGATTCTGGCCTCCTCAGCGTCCACAACCGTCTGCCGGGCTTTTGCCAGCGCCTCGTCGGCTTGTTGGCGGACTTGGCGCGCCGCGCCTAATTTTTCTTCCGCGCCGCTCATCTCCTGGCGATTTTTCGCAATCTCTCCAGCGATACGGTCCATTTCAGCCAGATGAGAACGGGCGCCCTGCACCGCTTCGACCTGGGCGAAGTAGAGTTGCCGAGGAGCAGCGGTTTCTCTGGCGGCAAGCATTTTTTGCGCCTCGGCCCGCGCCTGCTGTTCGTCCTGTTTCAGCTTTTCCCAAACCTCATACCACTGTAATCGTCGGCTTAATTCCTCTTTGCGCTGCGCCAGCACCGTCATTTCCGTTTGGGCGGTATTGCGTTCCTGTTCCCGTTGAGCGCGAGCCTCGACCGAGAACGGCTGTTGCCCATCGAGCTGCCCCCGCAATGTTTCCAGCACTTGCTGTTCGGCCTTGGCGCGATCAAAGGCACGGATGGAAATGCCGGTGTACACATCCAGCCCGGTCAGGGTTTGCAACAGATGGCCGCGCTCGTCGTTATCGGCCTTCAGAAAGGCTGCGAATTCATTTTGCGCCAGCAACACGGCGCGGGTGAATTGATCGAACGACAGGCCAAGCCGTTCCCTGATGGCTTGTTGAACCTCGCTTTTCACTCCGCCAATGCGTTGTGCGCCATCGAAAGTTTCCAGCGACATTTCAGTGTGTTGCAGTTTTCCGCCAACCTTGCTGCGCGCGCGGCGCACACTCCAGCGGGCGCGATAGGCCACGCCATCGTTGCCGACGAAATCCACCTCGGCCCAACCTTCACCCGCGCCACGTCTGAGCAGGTTGCGCGGATCTTGCGGGGTAATGGTTTCATCACCGACATCGGGCAGACTGACGCCCTTGACAGCAGCGCGAGTCAAGCGCGGGGTTTCGTCATACAACGCCAGACACAGCGCATCGAGCAGGGTGCTTTTACCCGATCCGGTTGGCCCGCAGATGGCGAACAAACCGGCGGAAGCCAGCGGTTCCTGTTGAAAATGAATCTCGAACTCGCCCGCCAGCGAAGCCAGATTTTTGCCGCGAATGGCAATGACTCTCATGGCGTGCGTGCCCCACTGGATTCCAGCAACAGCTCTCTAAAAGCCTTCATTAAATCGGCGGCGGGTTCCTTGCCATATTTGCGCCAGTGGAGTTTGCTGAAGATGTCCTCCGGTTGCAGCCGACCCAGATCGTCCAACGATAGTGGGCTGCTGGCGGCATCACCATCGGCGCTGGCGTTATAGCGGGTCTCAATTTTGACCAGCCGCACCGGCTTTCCATCCAGCGCTGACTCAATGCGGGTGCGCAAACCGGGATCCGGGCCGTTCAGCAACACCCACGCTTGCAAATACGGCTGAGCTTCCAGCGGCTTATCGAGCCGATCAAGCGCTGCCAGCATTGCCAATACATCGTCAACCGGCGCCGGTTGTGCCGGGATTCGCAATAATTCCACAAAACGCGGGATATAAATCGGGCTGATTTCCGTGACAGATTCACCGTCAAGATCAATGCGAAGCACTTGATGCTTATAGTGCATTTCGGTGAACGACATTGGCAGCGGACTGCCGCAATAACGTACTCGCTCCTGACCACCGACTTTTTGGGCACGATGCAAATGACCTAAAGCCACATAAGCGATGACCGGATCGAACGTATCTACGGGCAGTGCTTCCGCCCCGCCAATGACGATGCGTCGCTCCGAATCTGCGGAAGTTTCACCGCCGTTCATGTGGCAATGGCCGAGCGCGATGATGGCTTGGCCGGGTTCCCGGCGACTTAGCGCTACCTCCAACACCTGCTGGTAAAGCAGTGCGATCCCTTCCAGATACGGATCGCCGTCGGCTTCCACCCGTGGCACATCGCCGGGCCGCAGAAAAGGCACCGCCAGACACCAGGCGACAATCTCGCCATTGCGGTTTTTCAGCGGCGTCACCAAACGGTCCAGTTCAATTTCCCCTTGCTGGCGGGCGCAGCCTACGGCAGTAGCGTCAAAAGCCGCAAACAGCGATGCGGGCGCTTCCAGCCGTCCCGATGAATCGTGATTGCCGGCAATCATCACAATATCGAGATCAGGAACGCGACGCTTGGCAGCGGTGAGAAAGCGGTAAAGTTGTTTCTGGCTTTCGGCGGAAGGATTGGAGTTATCAAAAATATCGCCAGCAATCAGCAGGGCGTCAGTTTGCTCGGTTTCCAGCGTGTCGAGCAGCCAATCGAGAAAGCATTGATGCTCATAAGCGCGGTCGAAATCATGCAAGGTCTGGCCGAGATGCCAATCCGAAGTGTGCAGCAGGCGCATCAAGTTTTCCTTCTGTTGATCCCGCTCGGAACTCACTCCAGAACCAGCGGCCCCGGTTTCAACACCACCGCGCTGAGCGGCGGCAGATTCAGCACCATCGAGAAAGCGTAGCCGTGGCTGAAAAACTCTTCGGCGGTCACTCTCTGGCCGGGCAGCGTCGCGCCAGAACCGCCGTATTCGCTGGCGTCACTGTGCAGCAGTTCCCGATACGCGACCGGATACGGCACTCCGATCCGGTAATTCCTATGCGCTTGGTCGGAGAAGTTCAGCACGAACAGCACCGCCTCGCGCGGATCGCGGGCCTTGCGCACGAAAGCGAGCACGCCGGTTTCCGCGCCGCTCGCGTCCAGCCACTCGAAGCCGGCGCCGCGAAAATCCACTTGATGACAAGCTGGTTCCCGTGCATACAGCTTGTTAAGGTCACTGACGAAGTGCTGTAAGCCCTGATGGGCGGGCTTGGGCAGCAACGCCCATTCCAGGCCGCTGTCATGATTCCATTCGCTCGGCTGGCCAAACTCCCCGCCCATGAACACCAGCTTCTTGCCGGGATGGCCGTACATGAAGGCGTACAGCAGCCGCAGATTGGCGAACTGCTGGCGCTCAGTGCCCGGCATCTTGCCCAGCAGCGACTTTTTCAGATGCACCACTTCATCGTGCGACAGCGACAGGATGAAGTTCTCGTTGAAGGCGTAGACGATGCCGAAGGTTAGCTTGTCGTGATGGTGGCGACGATGGATCGGCTCTTTTTGTAAATAGAACAGTACATCGTGCATCCAGCCCATGTTCCATTTGAAACCAAAGCCCAAGCCGCCGTGATCGGTGGGTCGGGAGACATTGGGCCAAGCGGTGGATTCCTCCGCGATCATCATCACGCCGGGAAATTGGCCGTGAACCACCGCGTTGGTGTGCTTAATGAACTCAATTGCCTCCAGATTCTCGTTGCCGCCGTATTTGTTGGGAATCCAGTCTTTCTTGGAATAATCCAGATACAGCATCGAGGCCACCGCATCCACCCGCAGCCCGTCGAAATGAAAGGTCTCCAGCCAGTACAGTGCATTGGCGATCAGGAAGTTTTCGATCTCGTGGCGACCGTAGTTGAAGATCAGCGTTCCCCAGTCGGGATGTTCGCCCTGACGTGGGTCGGCGTGCTCGTACAGGCAGGTGCCGTCGAACCAGGCCATGGCGTGGGCGTCCTTGGGGAAATGCGCCGGCACCCAGTCCAGGATCACCCCGATATTGTGTTGATGGCAGCGGTCAATCAAGTCCATCAGATCGTCCGGGCGGCCAAAACGGGCGGTCGGCGCATAGAAATTGGAAATCTGATAGCCCCAGGACGGTCCGTAGGGATGCTCGGCCAGCGGCAGAAATTCGATATGAGTAAAGCCCATCTCCAGCACATAGGGAATCAACTGGTCGGCCAGTTCGCGATAGGACAGGAACTCGCCATCGGCCTTGCGCCGCCAGGAACCGGCGTGAACTTCATAAATGGCTACGGGTCGCTCCCAGGCGTTGCTTCGCGCCCGCTGCTGCATCCATTGCTCATCGCGCCATTGATGTTTTCCAGCCCGGTCGTACACCACGCTGGCGGTGCCAGGCGGAACTTCGGTATAGAAGGCAAAGGGATCGGTTTTCAGGAACACCGATCCGGTGCGGGGCAGAATTTCAAACTTATATAAATCGCCTTCGCTCAAGCCGGGCATAAACAACTCCCAGATGCCTGAACCGGGTCGCAACCGCATCGGGTGGCGGCGACCATCCCAGCCGTTAAACTCGCCGACCATGCTAATTCGCTGGGCGTTGGGTGCCCACACCGCGAAGTTGACTCCAGCGACGCCAGCCACCGTGCAGGCGTGAGCACCCAGCTTTTCAAAGATCCGGTAATGATTGCCCTCGGCGAATAGATAGCAGTCCTGATCGCCGAGAATCGAGAACTTGAACGCATACGGATCGGCAAAAACCCGCGCTCGCCCCTGTTCCGTCACGCTCAACTGGTAGCGCAGCGCGGTCGGCTCAGCGACGACCACTGTCTCGAACAACTGGTCGCCCGGCACCCATTGCAGGGGATACAGCAGTTGCGGCTGGTCAGTGGGCAGCAGACAGGGCGATTCGGCTTCCGGCAGCAGGGCGCGGACGATGCTCAGCCCCGGTTCGCCCGCCAGCGGATGCGGCCCCAGCAGGGCATGAGGATCGACATGACGCCCCTGCTTCAGCGCGGTGCTGTCCGTTGCAGTCAGGGTGGGCGCAAGGGCGGTTTCCCGCAGCAGAAAGCGCAGTTTTGTCGCCGCGCTTTGCCCTTGCAGCCGGGCCGCAAAGGTGCGGGCGTCGATGCGCAGCGCGTCCACATGGTAGACCTGCCGCCAGAACAGCGCGTTGGCGGCCAGAAAATTTCGCACTTCCGGCCTTCCCAGATCGAAGGCCAGCATATCCGGTTGACCGGGAACGTCAGCGTCGTAAGTCCGGGTGCCGTCAAACCAGGTCAGTTCCTGCCCTTCACGCGGGATCAGCGGCGGAATCCAGTCGAGAATGACTCCGATGTCGCGCTGGTGGCAGGCATCAATGAACGCCATTAATTCATCGGGCCGGCCATAACGCGGATTGGGCGCGTAGTAACCGGTGACGGTCTCGCCGGGTGCCCAGAACGACAATTCGACCTGGTTGAAACCCCGCTCCAGCAGGTAGGGCAGCACGATGTCCTGCAACTGAGTATAGGCGGTGACTCGCTCCGGCCCGGAGCTGGCGGTTTCACCCAGGGTGACCGGGTGAATCCTGACCGGCTGTTTCCAGCCCGGCGTTGCCACCGCTCGCGCCATCCAGGAGGTATCACTCCACTGGTGGCGGTGAGGGAGGTCGCCGATCAGCGCGGCGGTCTTGGGGTAAACCTCGGTCTGAAACGCCAGCGGATCAGTCTTGAGAAATACTGCGCCTTCGGCATTGCGGATTTCGTATTTGTACAGATCGCCCACACCCACATCGGGAATGAACAATTCCCAGACCCCGGATTCGTGCCGTTCCAGCGGATGCTGGCGGCCATCCCATTGATTGAAGGTTCCAACCACGCTGACCCGGCTGGCATGAGGCGCCCAGAGCATAAAATTGACGCCTTTGATACTCGCTTTCACCTGTGGATGCGCGCCCATCCGGGTAAACAGGTTTTCCAGCGCGCCTTGCTGGAACGCCTGCCCATCAGCGCGGGTGAAAGACGGTTCGTGAATAGCGTAGGGGTCGTGGAAGGTCGTGGTTTGACCGTTGGCGTCCACCGCGATCAGCCGATATTCCAGCGTGGCGATTCCCGGCAGGCGGGTGACAAACAAGCCGTCTGGATGGAGTTTCTGCATTTCCCGCTGGCCGGAACCATCGTCCGGCAGCACATAAGCCCGCTTGGCCTGTGGCAGGAAGGCGCGGATGGTCAGCGCCGGCTCCCGCTCGCTCGCGTGAGGCCCCAGAATCGCGTAAGGCGCGTCATGACGCAATTCGACGATTTTCCGAATCTGTTCTTCCAGCATCGCCCTTACCTTTCATTTAGTTTTCCCATAGTCGAGATTAACATAACAAACTTGCGGGTTTGCTGAGAACAGATGGTGAGCCTGCACAGAAACGCCCCCTGGTGCCGCAACGGGCAAGGGGGCGTTTTGGGGTTTGGTGAAAACGATCAGCGGCGACGCCCCTGATCGAATGAACCGACCAGCAGATTATGATTTAGCAGGCGGCGCTGGCGGGGCCGGCGGCGCGTCACTCCCGCGCATCATCCGGCGCATCGGCTGCTCAGTGATGAACTTATCCATCACCTGCTTCTGCTGCGGGTCGAGCGTCGTATACAGATCGCCGGCCGCCTTGATCATGGCTTTCATGCTGGACAGATTCTGCTCCATGGCTTGCGCCCGTTCCTCGAAATGAGCCATTGCGGTGGTTTCCTGGCCGCGCATCTCCTCCCGCATCTTCATCATGGTGGCGTGATGGGCGTCCTGAGCGGTCAGGAATCCCTTCCAGGCGGCTTGTTGCTCAGGCTTCAGCTTCAGCCGCGCCTCCAGCAATTCCA
This sequence comes from Candidatus Contendobacter odensis Run_B_J11, assembly GCF_000531125.1. Taxonomy (GTDB): domain Bacteria; phylum Pseudomonadota; class Gammaproteobacteria; order Competibacterales; family Competibacteraceae; genus Contendibacter; species Contendibacter odensensis. Next base: position 13,320 of record NZ_CBTK010000282.1, read on the forward strand.
TGCGCTCGGCACGATACTGTTGCATCATCGCTTGGCGCTGTTCCCAACCACCGCCGCCCATTCGGCCATGACCCATCATTGAACAGTCCTCGCCGCCCATCGGGCCATGACTGCCCCAATTACCGGCGAAGCCGACAGTGGTTAATCCCAGACCTATAACCGCAGCGGCGGTCAACATGCCTTTGTGTAGCGTCTTCATTTTCAATTCCTCGTGGTTATTCAGGTGGTTCGGGAGCTATTAAACACCGGGCATGTAACCGGCGTTTTGCCGGAACAGGATTTTTGTAACGATTTGTATCAGCCCCACAATATATCCACGTTGCAAGGTGCGACGGCAAAGAACGGCAACCATTTCTAACCAGGACTTTCGTTCGCCGTCATTCCCGCGCAAGCGGGAATCCAATAACCCGTTGCAAAGGCTGGATACCCGTTTTCACGGGTATGACGACAAAAGGTTTATTAGCGAAAGTCCTGCTAACTCTTGACGCTGCCCAGCATGATCCCGGCGATGTAATACTTTTGCAGCGCCACGAATAACAGCATCACCGGCAACACGGTCAGCACCGATCCGGCCATCATCAATTCCGTGTCCTGAACATGCTCGCCCAGCAGATTCGCCAGCGCCACCGGCAAGGTGTAGCGGGCACTATCGGTCAGCACGATCAGCGGCCACATGAAGTCGTTCCACGCGCCGAGAAAGGTAAAAATCGCCAGCGTGACCAGAATCGGTCGGCACAGCGGCAACACCAGCGACCAGTAGATACGAAACTCACCTGCGCCATCCATCCGCGCGGCGTCGAGCAGGCTATCAGGAATCGCCAGCAGATATTGCCGAATCAGGAAGATGCCGAAGATGCTGGCCATGCCGGGGATGATCACGCCCCAATAGGTATTGATCAGCCCAAATTGCTTGAGCAGCAGAAACAGCGGCAACATCGCCACTTGGGCCGGAATCACCATCGCCGCCAGTAATCCGCGAAACAGCCGGTCGCGATAACGAAACCAAAATTTGGCAAAGGCGTAACCGGCCATCGAGTTGATAAACAGCGAAATCACGGTCACAGCGCTGGCTAATAGCGTGCTGTTGAGCAAATAGCGGCCTAAATCCAGCCGGGTGAACAGCGCGGCGTAATGCTCGAGCGTGATGGCGCTGGGCCACAGGTGCGGCGGGTAACGGTTGGCTTCGCCGGTCGGCATCAGTGACGCTGCTACCATCCACAGCAGCGGCAGCAGAGTTAATGCCACACCCACCGCCAGCAAGCTGTAGAGCAGCAGCGCAGGGAGAAATGAAGGGGCAAAAGGGCTGGCAAAGCCGCAGATACGTTTCGGTTTAGACATGATTAGGCTTCCGTTTCTTGACCGTCAAGACGGTATCTACAATACGGCTACGCGCTGCGATGAAAACTATCGTCGGCCCGTATATAACGGGATATCCATTGGTTAAGCGGGCTTAGTGGGTACAGTGTTGACTATAAATCATTGGTAGTCATAATAACCACTATGAACAGCAAACAAATCATTAAGCGACTGGAAGCGGACGGATGGGTTCTGGCGCGAGTCAAGGGATCGCATCATCAGTTCAAGCATCCGACGAAGCCGGGCTTAGTGACCATCAAGCACCCTGACAGCGACATCCCCGCCGGTACGCTGAACAGCATCAAGAAGCAGGCGGGTTGGAAATAGGAGGTTGTTGCCATGCGGTTTCCCGTGGTGTTGCACACCGATGATGGCGTCCGCTTCGGCGTGACGGTGCCCGATCTTCCTGGCTGCTTTTCGGCGGGCGACACCTTCGATGAAGCGCTGGATTCGGCGGTGGAGGCGATTAATCTGCATCTGGAAGGCATGGTTGGGGACGGTGGCGAGGCGCCGGTTCCCCATCCCTTTGCCGAGCATCGCGCCAATCCCGACTTCGCCGATGGCGTTTGGGCGGCGGTCGAGGTGAATGTGGCCCGCTTCGAGGGGCGGGCCGAGAAGATCAACATTACGTTGCCGCGTCATCTATTGGCAAAAATCGATGCCTACGCTCGTGCTCACGGGGCGACTCGTTCCGGCTTTTTGGCTGAGGCGGCGCGGGCGGCGATGCGGTAGAGCGCCGTCCTTGGTGCGAGAACGTTTTGAGTATCTCGTTGACTTTCAGAAAGAGGAAGGCGGGTTAGCGCAGCGTAACCCGCCTAACGGCTTATATGGACTCCCCCGGTTTGCAAGGAAAGCTGGGTGTTCAAGAAACCAAGGTTAGACTGCACGCATATATCCGGCCTGTTGGGGAGCAGTACGCTCTGGCCCTAATGACATTCGCGCACGGGTACCTCATTAGTTCAACGGTCTAAAATGACCTCAGACGTTATCAGGTTGAACCCGCGCTGGTCTTACCAGTTTCCATCAACTCAACCATCCACGCAATTTTTAGGCAGGAGTTCTTCTTTCTGTGGATGCGCCGGGATGAAACGGACCTGCTGAATCGGCCATCCACGCTGGTTAAAATCGTTGCTTTATCGCGCTAATGTTCACCTCGTCTCGGCAACCATTCACGGGCTCATTCTCAATTACGCGGCCAGTTGATACGTTTCACCCCGGACTAACATTGCCCAAAGAATCCGAGCATGTTTAGCCGCTAAGGCAATGGCTGCGATATTGTCACCCCGCCGTTTCTTGACCGCTTCCACCCATTGGCTTTTCCGATCCGAGCGCGACTCCGTTAGCTGTAACACCGAGCGGGCGCCATGAACGAGCAAGGTCCGTAGATAGACATTCCCCCGTTTACTGATGCCGCCCAGTCGAGTTTTCCCACCGCTGGAGGATTGACGGGGTGTCAAACCGAGCCAAGTCGCAAATTGTCGACCGGTACTAAACTCGTGGGCATCGCCTACCGTTGCTACCACCGCCGTGGCGGTCACCGGGCCCACCCCCTCGACGGCCATCAGTCGGCGGGCCGATTCTGATTCCTGCGCCCTGTGTTGTAGGTGCCGGTCCTTTGTACATGACAAAAAAGATAACTTATTGAAATTGTGGTAAAATATTGTCTTTCTCACCAAGGAGATGAACATCATGAATCAGATCAACGAGCTATCGGCACTGATCAATCAAACATTTAAGGTTCTATGAGACTTCCCGTGGAGACCCCAAGATGTAGGGGTTGTAGTATTAGAAACTGAGCGGTAGAAAGAGGATCAAAAATCCCTTTTCTGGAGGGTTGACGATGCCGGTCACAATTGCATTGCCGTTGGATATACCTGAGGTTCGTGTGTTGTCCAGCAACGTGCTGGACGACAACAGGTTGTTGATCGAGGTGGAAAGCACGTTGCAGACAGCACGGTGTACACGGTGTGGCCAGGAAAGGGATCGATTCCACGGGTTCGACCGGCCGATTCGGTTACGGCACCTGCCGGTTTTTGGCCGGGAGGGGGTGATTGAGATTCACCCGAAGCGCTACCGCTGTCCCCACGGTGAGGGCGGGCCGACCATGACCCAGCACTGCGCATGGTACGAGCCTAACCGCCCCCATACGACAGCGTTCGAGCACTGGGTATTAAAGGCGCTGGTCCATAGCACCGTGGCCGACGTCAGCCGACAACTCGATGTGGGAGTGAAAGCGGTGGAGGGAATCATGGATCATCGCCTGGCGCCTGCGGTGAACTGGGCGGCATTCGTCACCCTGGAGACCCTCGGCATCGATGAGGTCTCCCTGTGCAAGGGGCAAGGGCATTATGTAGCGGTGGTCTGGGCGCGTGACGCGCAGGGAGATACCCATGTGTTGGCGGTGCTACCCGACCGGCTCCAAACCACAGTGCAGGTGTTTCTGGAGGCGATCCCTACGGAATTGAAAGCGACGGTCCAGCGCGTTGGTATGGATAGGTGGGAAGGCTATGCGGGCGCCGTGGCCGCCGCCTTGCCCCAGGCCTCCATCGTCGTGGATCGGTTTCATGTCGCGGTCCAGTACCGGGACGCCGTGGAGACCCTCCGCAAACAAGAATTTCGCCGGCTCAATGCCGAACGCGATCCGGCCAACGCCCTGCCTACCGCTGAACTGAGGCGGTTGATGCGTCGGGAATGGCCCTCCTTGAATGAGGCCCAACAGGGGCAATGAGCGGAACTGTTTGAGCAGGCTCCCCTCTGGTCCAGCGCTTATACCCTACGTACCGTGTTGACCGCCATTTTTGAATGTACCCCGGATCGGGCGACCGCACAGACCCGCCTCCAACGGTGGAGCGAGCAGGTCAAGGCCGCAGGCCTCACCTGCTTTGATACGTTTCTTAACACCTTCGCGCATTGGCAAGAGGGGATCCTCA
>NZ_CBTK010000283.1 GCF_000531125.1 Candidatus Contendobacter odensis Run_B_J11
TTTGGACTTGAAACCCATACCACAAGATATTGTGGCCTCCACGGGAAGTCTCATTGAGCCTCTTCTCGATACGTCCAAAACGCAAGCTATCGAGAATAGAATTTTTATATAGATTGAAAGTTATCCACAGACTTATCCACAACGAAAGGCACATTATGACGTTGAATTTAATATAAAAACTGGTTTTATAAAAATAAAAAACGGGCCTAGCTATAAAAATAAAACTAGCTTAGTTATAAGAATCTGTAGAATAGCCGACATGAAAAAGCCCGCCAGTGGAGGCAGGCTTTGATTGAAGCGGCAACGTGGCGACCCGAACAAGTTGAACCACGAGCCAAAAAATAACCCGGCGCACAAGGCGCGGTTGCGATCATCGTAGATCAAAATGCCCGCCAAGTCGCGCCATAGCCTGAGATTTTTACTATGGTCGCATCTGTAATTCATCACGACCCTGCGGTGATCACACCCACAATCCTTGGCTGTGCCCTTCGTTGCGGGGAAAAAACCATTGGCAACCGGTTGAATGCTGGGCTGATTCCTAAGCCAGACGAGCGACGACATGGCAACATGAAGCTCTGGCGAGTATCGACGATCCAGCAATGGGATCGGAGCATAGCCAACCGAATTTCGGCGATCATCGAAGTGTTGGGGGGGTGGGCATGAGCGCATCATCGCCGCGCACCTATGAAGACATCAAGGCGCTATCAAGTGCTACAGGGCGAAAGATTCCTGATTTACTGGCTATGGCTTGCCAGAACGATCCGTTCTACATCATGCCCGCACAAGCCAAGCAAGCCGCATGGTTCGCTGCACTGTGGACTCAGTTTGACTTACCGGCGGGTGTTCACTTGCGGCGAATCCACTACAAGCTAATCAGCCAAGCCGCCCCGCTGTTTATGGTGGATGGCCGCCCTACCAGAACACAGAAGCCTGCTGGCAATACTTAGGAGGAGCTAGCAAGGCGGCGAGATGCCTTGGACTGGTTGCTGCCGACGCTTTTGAGGATAAGCGCAACCCCGATCCAGTAGTGACCCGCGAATATCACCCGTTCCGCGATCCGTATGTCACTTTTAGCTGGGAACCCCACGGTAATGAAGGATGGAACATCCCAAGGATTGATGCTGATCTAGCCGCTGATCTGGACTGGGATATTCCTAACTTGAAGTGTATTGGGTATCTGCAAGGAGATTGCGGGCAACCGTTTCACCTGGAACTGATCAGCGAAAAATCCACGATGGATGATGTGATCATTCCGCTATGCCGCGATCTGCGAATCAACTACGCGCCCGCAACCGGCTTTCAATCCATCACCGGCGTGGTTGCGATGCTGCAACGCTTACGGCAAGCCAATAAGCCCGGCGTGGTGTTCTATATCAGCGATTTTGATCCGGCCGGTTCTTTTATGCCGCCGAGCGTGGCGCGGCAAATTGAGTTCTGGCGAACCGTCTACGCGCCCGATTTGAATGTTCTGTTACTCCCTATCGTGCTGACGCCCGATCAGGTGCAGCGCTACCAATTGCCCCCTATCCCCATCAAGGAGAGCGACAAGCGGCAAGACAACTTCCTTGCAAAATATGGCGTAGCAGGCGCTACGGAGTTGGATGCGCTGGAAGCACTTCACCCCGGCGAACTGGCGAAAATCATTCACCAAGAAACGCTCCCCTACCGAGATACGACTTATTCCTGCAAAGCCTATGCAGTCTACAAGCGGGCTGATGATGAAGTGGCCGCAAAGTGGCTCGCAGCCACGCACCCCTACCGCTGGAGATTGGAGCGGCTGAAAGAACAGGCCACAGACGTTTTAGACGGCTATCAGGATACGCTTGAGACTTTGCGGCAAGAAATGGATATGGAGTTGAAGCCGATAGCGCGAGAGTTGGAATCTTTACGGCAAGCCGTTAAAGCAGAATGCGAGGAATTTGACCCTGTGCTACCGGATAGGCACGAATCCCCGATAGTGCTCCCCGTCCAGTTCGACGGATTGTTTGACAGTCGGCGCGACTACCTCAAGCAATTGATCCACTACAAGGCCGCCCCATAACCGCCCAACCCACAAATGCAGAACCCGCCGAAGCGGGTTCTGTGATTTTAGATAGTCGGCAAATAGCCAGCTATCGTTGAAGGGTTCGCGCCGTCATCGCGACGGTGATTTGTTTCAAGGCCGGAACTCAGGCCAGTATCGAGCCGGAGACCTAAAGCTCGAATCAAAAGTCAAAATAAGCGTGTGGTAACTCTTATGCGAATTAAGTGCTAGCCAACCATAGTCATTTTTAGATGATTTAGATTGTCAACTCATCGTATAATAGGGGCTTCTCAACACACCTATTATGGTTACGACGATGGATTGGCAAATTCAGTTAATTTCTCTCTATGACATGGTTTGTAAGTATTACCAAGAAAGTCTGTGGGTTTATTGTCAAAGGTTTAGTCCTCATTGTGATCTTTCTTTTACCGATGAAGAAATAATTACGCTATATTTATTTGGAATTATAAATAAACATACACAGATCCTCGCTATATATAATGAGGCCGATCGTCATTTGCGCGATTGGTTTCCTCGGTTACCCTCTTATCCTGGATTTGTACAACGCTTAAATAAGCTGGATATTGTTTTTGCCCCACTGATTGAAATACTCTGTCCTAATGACCCTCTTTTGCGAGACTGGTTAATTGACTCTGCACCCATTATTCTTGCTCAACAAGGACATAGCTTCAAGGCACGGGTCGCACCAGAGTATGCTGACAAAGGTTATTGTGCATCAAAAAAGCTTCATTATTATGGAGTCAAGTTACATATTTTGGGTCAAAGGCAGGAAGGTTCCATACCTTTTCCAGACTATATAGGAATAACTCCAGCAAGTGAAAATGATGGAAAGGTTTTGGAGAATTTACTACCTTTTTTACCTAAAAATTTAGCTTATGGTGACAAAGCTTATAATTATTTAAAGCCTATTGCTTTAGAACAAGAAATTGACCTGCTGACACCTGTTAAGAAAAACAAAGGTCAATTATATTTAGATGTTTCTGATCAATGGTTATCTCGTGCTGTTAGTCAAGTTCGCCAGCCAATTGAATCGCTATTTAATTGGATTAATGAGAAAACAGGTATTGAGAAAGCGAGTAAAGTTCGATCTTCATCAGGCCTGCTAGTACATGTCTTTGGAAGATTGGCTGCTGCAATTTTTATGCTTGTTTTTCCTGAAATTTTTTGTAGCGCTTAATTCGCA
>NZ_CBTK010000284.1 GCF_000531125.1 Candidatus Contendobacter odensis Run_B_J11
GACACTTAATTTAGGAGTTGGTTCATTCACAACGTATAGATAACTATTGGTAAGACTATATCAGCATTATTTGGCTTGTCATTCTTAACGGAATTTATCGACAGTTCACTTACGTTAGCCATACCACCCAGCCCTTTCAAGGTGCTCAGTTGATGGTTGACGTAACCGTCTGATTCTCTATTACCCGACTCGGCCTAACATCGGGTTTGGCTAAGAAGAGAGTTCGAGGTTAAATTCAACTTATTGATTTTCAATGTTGTATTTTTACACCTTGAAAGGGCTGGCCATACCACCCAAGCCTAGCCCCCTTCCACATTATGCTTGTAGATACGCTTCATCCTCACGGATTCAGCTTAACCCTTTCGGGTATGGGTTACTTTGTCCCGCCAGCTTCACACCGTCTCGTTACCAAGGCCGCATGTGGCGGTAGGCTACTGCTGAGGGAACAGCAGGTTCTATCAAGGATTTTACCCTAGTAGAACAATTACATAGATAACATCACGTCGCACCATACCGATGAATACGATATCTACCGACGGTTGACGGAATGGAGGTTTGATCACCGTACCGTGTGTTACAGCCGAGGCGAATACGCCCGCGACGAAGACGGGGATGGCTTTTATGCGATTCATGTCAACACCGCCGAGGGCTTCTGGTCGCTGTTGCGCTCCTGGTTGCGGCCCCATCGGGGCATCTCGCCAGAAAAACTGCCGCTGTACCTAAGTTCTCTTTCAATGCTCCATAACGCATCCGGGGCAAAGGCCTGCTCAGACCGCTCTTGGAACGGCTAGTCGCCTAACCAGGCGAACTGTCTGGAATCCATATTGAGCCATATTCTAACTGCGGTTCGGTCGCTTTCTCACCGCAACCGGTATTGACTATCAATTCTATCCGATCTGACCTCAACCGCCTTGCCGTAATGTTGCCACGCCGCCACGCCGCCGCCAATCAGCGCCGCAGCTAACAACACTACAAAGGCGATCTTCCATCGGCTGTACGGCCGCTCGCCCTGCACCTCGCCGCTGCGGCCATTGACCACGAAGCGATAAATTTTTTCACGGAAGCGGAACGCCGACATCCATATCGGTAGCAGGACATGCTTGAAGCGAATATCACCGTAGCGAGTGTCGGCGGCGAGGATGCGCTGGTGGTCGCCGCCGATGTCGCGTTCGATGTCGTGGCGAATGGTGGGGGCCATGATTTCACGGGCGCGCTCGAAACCTTGATCCAGTTCCACTTGATACATCTCACTGCGGAACCCGCTGAGGTACGCTTCCTGGTATGGCGTCAAATTCGCCAAATCCCAAGGCTCCAACTGCTCGGTCACCGCACGCGGCAGCGATTGACTGGCCAGCACCAGCACATCATCGAAAAAGCGGGAGACCCTGCCCGCTGCTGGAGTCCAGCGGGTTTTGGTCACGGTGCGGGTTCGTTCCACTTTGCGGCCATCCTCAATGGCGATATAGGTTTCCTGCACCTGATAGTCGTCGCCGCGTTCGCCTTGATAACTCGTCGTGGTATCAGCGTCGTAGGTCCAATAGGGCACATACATACCGCTCAGACTGGCATCGTTGCGGGCGTAATCCTTGAGCTTGCTTGGCGCAAACCACAGCTTGCCGAGCCATTGGTGAAACGCGGTGCGGGCTTGATCGCGACCGATCTGGAATGGCAGTAACGCCTGGGGTTGCAATTGGCGGTGTTGTTCGGTCTTCGCCACTGCCGGAGCGCCGCAAAATGGGCATAAACCCGAATGCACAGTGCCATCGAAGCTATAGGATGCACCGCAGGAATCACAGTGGATCGCAACATTGTCGCGGGTCGTAGCTGTGGTAGCGAGCAATTGCAAGGTTTGCCGAAAGTCCTGTTCCACTATCGGTGCGGCAGCGGCGACGATGCGGTTCTCATGGCCGCAATGGCTGCAACGCAAAACCTCAGTGCCGGGTGCATATTCCAGCGCCGCGCCGCATTGCGCACACGGAAAGCGATGAGGTGCGGGCAGATGATCGTCAGTGGCGGATGGATCGGGTATCGGGTTCATGCGGGTGGATTGCTCCAACGGGGTATGACGGATTGCGGAAGACAGTTGCCGGATGGTTGAAACTATTCCACGTGGAATAATTCTGGCCCGCTTTTAGATCAGCAGCCCGGTATCCTCGTAGAGATCATCCAATCCCAGAGTGAGATGGGCATCGCCACAAGCAATCTCGACGATATCCTCGCGGTCGAGGTGCTGCTCGGTCCAGCGGTCTTTACCCGCCCGCGTCAACAACCGGGCGTTCAGATGATCGGCATCCACCAGCAGGTAATAACGCAGACTGGGAATATCCCGGTAATGCAGCCATTTTTCGCGCTGATCGATATTGGCGGTCGAGGGTGACAACACTTCGGCGATGAAGCAGGGCGCAGTTTTGTAGATCGGATGCTGGTCGCTGTCATCGCAGACCAGCATCACATCTGGGTAGTAATAGCTTCGATGCATGGCGACACGCAGTTTCATGTCGGCCATGAAGACGCGGCAGGAGTGGCCGCGAGTCGCTAACCGCAGGTGAAAAAACAGGTTGCCCGCAATCCGGTTATGACGCTCGCTGGCACCGGCCATAGCGAAAATTTCGCCGGCGATGTATTCATGTTTGTCTTTGGCGCGGCTCTCCCATTCAAGATAGTCGGCCTCGCTGATGTGCATTTTTTCGGCGGCGACACTCATAAGTCTACGTTCTCCTTCAGAGGGAGGATTTCAAGCTTCTGGCAACGGTGGCGGTAGATGAGCAAACAACGACGCCAGTTCGGCCACTTCACCCGCTGCCGTCCACTTCGCCATACCCTGTGTCCACACCAGCGTGGCGCGGGTCAGTGGCCCGCCCTGCACCTGCCGTTGCAATTCATCCATAGGAAACGGTCCAGCCTGCTGGCCGTTCAAGGCAATAAAGTACCGGCTGGCGCTGGGCAATGGCGGCGGAGTCGCAGGTGCCGGTTGAGGTGCCGGTTGTGCCAGTTGCGCCGGGCGCGCCAGCGTGTCGCTCAGCCGTTGCGCCATCGCCAGCCCCAACCCCATGTTCATCGCCTCGGAGCCGCCGCCGGGATTAGCCGCCGCATCGCGCAGCGCTTCCGCCGCCTGAAACTGGGTGTACTGGTCGAGATTGCCGACGATGCCCATGCTGGATCGCCTGTCCAGCGCGGCTTCTACTTCTTGGGGTAACGAGATGTTTTCCACCAGCAGATTGGGCAATTCCAGCCCGACCGCTTCAAATTCCGGGGCAATGCGCTGTTGCAGAAATTGACCCAACTGATCGTAGTTGCCCGCCAGATCGAGCGCCGGAATTTTGGCCTGACCGAGGATATTAGTGAAGCGCGACACGATCATGTTGCGCAACTGGTTGGTGATTTCCTCGGTGGTGAAGCGCCCGTCAGTACCGACGATCTCGCGTAAAAAGGTCGGCGCATCCTTGACTCGAATGGTGTAACTGCCGAAGGCGCGTAGCCGGATCGGCCCGAATTCGGGATCGCGCAGCATCACCGGATTCTGGGTGCCCCACTTGAGATCGGTAAAACGGCGAGTGCTGAAAAAGTAAACTTCGGCCTTGAACGGACTCTCGAAGCCGTGCCGCCATGCCTGCAAGGTCGAAAGAATCGGCAGGTTGTTGGTCTTCAACTCATACATGCCGGGCTGGAAGGTATCGGCGAGTTGGCCCTCGTTCACGAACACGGCCACCTGACCCTCGCGCACCGTGAGTTTGGCGCCAAACTTGATTTCGTTGCCATGCCGCTCGAAACGGTACCCCAGCGTGTCATTGGAATCATCGGTCCACTGGATAACATCAACGAACTCACCCAGCAGTTTGTCCCATAGTCCCATGTCATTGGCTCCTGGCAGTTGGATTGGAGGAACGGGGTTTGGCATGAGCGGCGGCCAGCGCCTGACGCAATTCAGTTTCGCAGGCTTCCAGTTGGGTAGCTGCTTCCTGGCGACGGCGGCGGCCTTCGTCGGCAATACGCAGGCTGTCCTCGATAGTAGCGATCAGAGTCTGGTTCGCCTGCTTCACCGTCTCAATATCGAACACGCCGCGCTCAATCTGAGTGCGCGCCTGCACGTTAGCCTGCCGCAGATTTTCGGCGTTGGCCGCCAATAACTGGTTAGTAAGATCGCTGGCGGCCTTGACGGTTTCAGCGGCTTGGCCGGAGCGGTAGATGGTAATCGCCTGAGCCAGTTGCTGCCGCCACAGCGGCACCGTGTTGACCAGGGTAGAGTTGATCTTGCCGATCAAGCTCTTGTCGTTCTCCTGCACCAGTCGGATGCTGGGCAGGCTCTGCATGGTGACCTGACGGGTCAGCTTGAGATCGTAAACCCGCCGCTCCAGATCATCGCGGCTGGCGCGCAGGTCACGCAACTGCTGCGCCCTGACCATATCCGCGCTGGCAGCAACTTCCCGCTCCAGCGTAGGCAGTTCTTCACTATCCACCGTGCGCAATTTTTCATCGCCTGCGGCGATGTACAGTTCCAGGGTGTGGAAATAGTCGAGATTGGCGGTATACAGCCGATCCAGCGCAGTAATGTCGGTCAGCAATTGGGTTTTGTGTCGCTCCAGGGCGTCGCTGATATCGTCGATCTGGTTCCGCACCGTCTCGTACTGCTGCACGATCTTGGCCAGTGGTTTCGCTTTGCCGAGCAGTCGGGTGAAAAAGCCGGGCTTCTTGTTGGGGTCCAGTTCGTCAAGATTGAAGCCACGCAGCACACTGACCATCTCGTTCAGCGCCGCGCCGGCGGGACCGGCATCCTTGTTGCGCACCCCCTCCAACATGCTGTCGGAGATGGTGGTCAACTGCTCTTGGGCCTTACTGCCGAAGAAGATGATGGAGTTACTGTCGCGCAGATCAAGTTGCGCCGCCAGTGCAGCGACTTGTTGCTGGTCCTGCACCGGCACCGGGGCGCGAGCCGCCAAGTCCTGTTGGACTTGCGGCAGGGCCTGGGCAAAGACTGCGGGTAGTGCAGGTGGCGCGGTCGGCAGGGGCGGTTGGGGCATGGTCATCAGCGTTGCTCCTTACGGTCAACTTTTCATTAAACGGATCGCGCTTTGAGACTAACGGCGCACATCCTGCCCCTTCATCCCACCGCGCATGATGGAGGATCGGGATCAGCGCAGGTCGCGTGGCACGTAATCCTGGATGGTATTACCCATATACATCTGGCGCGGCCGATAGATACGCGACTTGGGATCGTCGTGGATTTCCTTCCAGTTGGCGATCCAGCCCGGCACCCGACCCATAGCGAACATGACGGTGAACATGTTCAGCGGAATGCCCATCGCCCGCAGAATGATGCCGCTGTAAAAATCCACGTTCGGATACAGCTTGCGCTCGACAAAGTACGGATCCCGGAGCGCCACTTCCTCCAGCTCGCGGGCGATATCCAGCAACGGGTCGTTGACCTTCATGCCCGCCAGCATCTTATCGGACGCCTCTTTGAGAATCTTGGCGCGCGGGTCAAAATTCTTGTAGACCCGGTGGCCGAAGCCCATTAGCCGCAGCTTGGAATCCTTAGCCTTGACCCGGCTAACGTATTCCGCCACGTTCATGCCTGACTGGCGGATAAATTCCAGCATCTCGATCACCGCCACATTGGCGCCGCCGTGCAGCGGACCCCACAGCGCACAGACGCCGGCGGCGCAACTGGCGTACATGTTGGCGCCGCTGGATGCGACCATCCGCACCGTGCTGGTGGAACAGTTCTGCTCATGATCGGCGTGCAGGATCAGGAACAGGTTGAGCGCACGGGCAACTTCCGGCGTCGGCTCGTAATCCTTGTAGGGGATCGAGAACATCATGTGCAGGAAGTTCTGCGCGTATTTGTAATCGGCGCGCGGATACATCAGCGGCTGACCCACCGACATCTTGTAGCTGGCGGCGGCGATAGTGCGCACCTTGGAGATCAAACGGGCCGCCGCCTGCTCCAGCGTGGTTTCGTCTTCGATCTCCATCATGCCTGGCTCGTAGCAACTCATGGCGTTGATCATCGCCGAGAGGATCGCCATCGGATGCGCGTTGGGGGGAAATCCCTCAAAATGATTGCGCAGGCTCTCATGAATCATTTGATTGCGAGTCAATCGTGTGCTGAAGCGATCATGTTCCTCTGGGGTGGGCAAGCGGCCCCAAATGACCAACCAGGCAGTTTCCACAAAAGAACTGCTTTCAGCCAGTTGTTCAATCGGGATGCCTCGATAACGCAGGATGCCCTGGTCACCGTCAATGTAGGTAATGGATGATTTGCAGGAACCGGTGTTGCCGTAGCCATCATCCAGCGTAATGTAGCCGGTGCGGTCGCGTAGTGCGCTGATGTCAATTGCCAGTTCGTTTTCGGTTCCCTCGACGACCGGGAAATCATGGGACTGTCCATCCAGTTCGATGCGGCAGGTATGGCTCATGGTTTGGCTCCGTTGGCTGTGGGGTAAAGTCGAGTAGCGGTAGGATCGGGTTTTTCGTGCGGCTGATTATACTGTGATTCAGGGAGTTTCAGCGTGAACTGCGGTGGCGGTGCGGCGTTGCCTCCAGTATTCGATGATACCCGGCAGAATGGACAAAATGATAATAGCCATAATTACCAAGGTGAAATTCTTTTTGACGAAAGGCAGGTTGCCGAAGAAGTAGCCACCGTACAGGAATAAGGCAGTCCAGGCGATGCCGCCGGTCACGTTGTAAATCAGGAAATGGCGATAACTCATGCTGCCGGCACCGGCCACGAACGGGGCGAAGGTGCGGATGATCGGCACGAAGCGGGCGATGATGATGGTCTTGCCGCCGTGGCGCTCGAAAAACTGGTGGGTACGATGGAGGTATTCACGCTTGAGTACGCGAGCGTCATCGCTGAATACTTTTTCACCGAAGTAGTGTCCAGCGGCGTAATTGACCGTATCACCGATAATAGCCGCCGCCGTCAACAGCAGAAACAGCGCGTGGATGTTCATTGATCCGATGGCGGCCAGCGAACCGGCTGCGAACAACAGGGAATCACCAGGCAGGAAGGGGGTGACCACCAAGCCGGTTTCGCAGAACACGATCAGGAATAGAATGAAGTAAATCCAGCCGCCATACTGACTGGACAGATCGGCCAGATGCTGGTCGAGATGCAGGAATAACGAGAGCAGATCGGAAAAGAAATCCATATGGGGTACCGATGGTTCTAAAGGGGCTGAGGAATGGAGAGTCGGGGAGTTATCGTGGAGGGACAGCCCCGCGTTGTACACTCAATCATCACAGTTGCACCAGAGTTCCATGTCAGGTAGCCCGTTAACGGGAGGGTTGCCCTGTCGCAGATGGACTGCGGATGGATCGGGGTTGTACACCGCACGGACGATATCCACCCGCGCCGGTACCCTATCCTTCGCTGCCGTTCGCCGGGTCGGATGATGCAGCGTATCGTCAGCGCCGGCGATAATATGGGCAAAGGGTTTAAGGTTCGGCGGAAGCATGGCGTGCCCTTGAGTGAATGTCTAAGCTCATCACTATACCGGAACCGAAGTAGAACGGGCGTCCCGCCGGTTCAAGCCGCTGGTTCTGATTTTCTCAACCGGAGTGGAACACTGTGCTGACCCATCAACGCAACATCGCGTCAAATCAGCGAGCTGCCGACTGCCGGCGGCGATTATTGGCTGCCTGTGGGCTGTGTGCCGGATTGGCACTGGCACCCATTATGGCGGTGGAAGCCGCCTGGACTGCGGCGATGCAACCCGACCCGGTGACCCGTCAGTCACGCTGCCTGCTGAGCAGTGAATCCCAGACCACTTCGGACGGTTACGACTCGACGCCGGTTTCCCTGGTGTTCAACGGCAGCAGCCTGCTGGCCGTGACCGAATCAGACCTCGACCTGTCCTTCGCTGATCTGCAACTGGTGGTGGATGATAAACCATCGGTTCGCAGCGTTAAGATTGTTCGCAAAACCGATCTGGTGTTCGACCAGAATGTGCCAGAATTGGTCCAATTATTGCGTGCTGGTCGTCAGGCCACGATTTATCTACGCTTCTGGCCGACCTGGCCGGCCACTCAGACCTTCCCGGTTCATTTCAGCCTGAGTGGATTCAGCAAGGCTTACGACAGCCTGAATCAAAATTGTCAGCCCGCGCCGGCTCCCGCGCCCAGCCGTTCGCTCCGATAACCGCAACCACCACAATTTGAGGAGTTCTAATATGGGTCTGCGCATGAAATTCAATCTGGTGCTGCTGCTGGCTTTCGTAATCGGTCTGGCGCTGGCAGGGTATCTGTCCGACCGTATCCTCAAGGACAACGCCCGCGAAGAAGTCCTCCAGAGTGCGCGCATCATGATGGAGAGCGCGCTGGGCGCCCGCGCCTACACCGCCGAGCATGTCAAACCGCTGTTGACGCTACAGATGAAGCGGCAGTTCCTGCCCCAGACGGTGTCGGCCTATGCGGCGGCGCAGAGCTTCAAGGCGCTGCGGACCAAATTTCCCGAGTACACCTACAAGGAGGCGGCGCTCAATCCGACCAACCCGAACGACCGGGCCAGCGACTGGGAGGCGGATATCATCCAGGAATTCCGCAACAACGCGGAGCGCAAGGAACTGATCGTCGAACGGGACACCCCGACCGGACGGATGCTCAATCTGGGACGGCCTTTGGGCATTTACGATGCAGGCTGTCTAAGTTGCCACGGCAAGGTTGAAGACGCGCCCAAAACCATGACCGACATTTACGGGGTCAACAACGGCTTCGGCTGGAAATTGAACGAGATCATCGGCGCTCAGGTGGTGACGGTGCCGATGTCGGTACCACTGGCCCGCGCTCAGAAAACACTCACCACCTTCATGATTCTGCTGGGTGGGGTATTTTTGTTGCTGCTGGTGCTGCTGAACATCCTGCTGCACTTCGTAGTGATCCGGCCGGTGGTACGGATGGCCACTATTGCTACCGAGGTCAGTATGGGCAAGCCGGACGTGCCGGAATATGTCAAGCCGGGTTCGGATGAAATCTCCTCGCTGTCACAGTCGTTCAGTCGGATGCGGTTGAGCCTGGAAAGCGCCATGAAGATGTTGGGCGAATGAGATGATCGACAGCGGCGAGACCACCGGTGCGCAACCCGCGCGCGTCGGCCGCTATCGCATACTCGGCGTGCTCGGACGGGGCGCCATGGGCGTAGTTTATCTCGGTTACGACGAGGCGATTGACCGCCAGGTCGCGATCAAGACCATTCACCGCCGGTTGCTGCACGGAGAAGATGGCGCCGAGTGGCTGGCGCGGTTTCGCCGCGAGGTCCGCGCCGCTGGGCGCTGCCTGCATCCCAACATCGTCACCATCTTCGAGTATGGCGAGGAAGATAACGTCCCCTATATCGTCATGGAGTATGTGCAGGGCCGGGAACTGCGCGACTATCTCAAAGATCGCCAGCCGCTGCCGCTGGCCAACACGGTGGCGGTCATCGTCCAGGTGTTGCAGGCGCTCAGTCACGCCCACGCCAGCGGAGTGGTTCATCGCGACATCAAGCCCGGTAATGTCATTCTGCTGGCGGATGGGCAGGTGAAGGTGACTGACTTCGGTATCGCCCGGCTGGAAACCGGGATCGGAATGACCCAGGTTGGGATGACCGTGGGTACCCCCGGCTACATGGCACCGGAGCAGTTTCAAGGCAAAGAGGCCGACCGGCGCGCCGATCTTTACGCCTGCGGAGTGGTATTGTTTGAACTGCTGACCGGTGCCCGACCGTTCACCGGGCGCGGTGCCAGCGAATTGATGTATCAGGTACTCAATGAGCCGCCACGGCGGGCGACATTGCTGAATCCCCGCCTGCCGCCCGAATTGGATGCGGTACTGACCAGGGCGCTGGCCAAGGCACCAGAAGATCGGTTTCAAGAGGCCAGTGCTTTCATCGCCGCTTTGGAAGGGCTGAAGTTGGTGGAGCGCGAAAGCGCGGTGGATGGTTCGACCGTGATCCGGGTAGCTCCAGTTCAGGCGCCGGAACCCCCACCCCATACGCTGGCGGGTTGGGACCCCGCCTTGTTAGCGCAGGCCGAGAAGCAGTTGGTAGTGTATCTGGGTCCAGTCGCCAAGGTTCTGGTGCGCAAGGCGACCCAGCAGGTCAGCAGCCCGGTGGAACTGGTGCAAACTCTGGCAGCAGCCATTCCCAACGAACCGGATCGGTTACTGTTCCAACGGCGAATGCGAGGGGTATTGGGCGGCACCGCCACCGGCCTGGTTACCGCTGCAACCAGTGCCTCGGTGATGGGTAGCCAGATGAGCGGATCCTTGGGATCGTTCGATCAGGCGGTACTGGAAACTGCCCGCCGCGACTTGGCCGTCCATCTGGGTCCCATTGCTAAGGTGCTGGTCAAACAGACGGCCATCAAGGCCCGGACGACACGGGATTTGTACGAGCGGTTGGCCGAGCACATTCCCACCGCCGCTGAGCGGACGGCGTTTCTCAAGCGGGCGCCCGCCGATGGAATGGGCTGACCGCCAATTTCTACAGCAGAGAACGAAAGAAACGCAGGTAGAAGCCGGGATTTCTTTGTTTCTTCCGTTTAATCATTCTTGGTTTCATCACCTCGTGGTTTGAACCCCTCTTGGAGAAAATCTGCATGGACATCACTGTTAACGGTGTCGAAATCTCTGACGCCGCCATTCACACCGAAATGCAGCATCATCCGGCACCATCACCGGAAATTGCGAATTATTCAGCCCGACTGGCGCTGGTCGCCAAGGAACTGCTGTTGCAGGAAGCAGCCCGGCTGGGCATCACCGGTGCCGACGAAGACGCACGCATTGCGGCATTGTTCGACCGCGAGATCACCGCCCCGGAACTGCCCGATGAGGCCAGTTGCCAGCGTTTCTTTCAGACTCATCGCCAGCAGTTTCGGAGCGGCGATCAATATGAGGTTTCGCACATCCTGTGCGCCGCACCGCCAGACGATATCGAGGCCCGCGCCGAGGCCCGCCGCTGAAGATCACCGAAACTGCGCTGGC
>NZ_CBTK010000285.1 GCF_000531125.1 Candidatus Contendobacter odensis Run_B_J11
GGAGCAAGAACTTGTCTAGTCATGTGCTAGGCACTCCCGGCGAAACGCGAACCGAAGAAATGTCGCTTAAGCCGGTATGGAACCGGCGAAAAGCGGCATAGGCGCGGATTCCAAGAGTGCATGAGGTGATCGTTGCGCCTTCCGGCAAAGCGGTGAAATCGGCTGAACCCGCTATACTGAAATACCATCGTAAAATTCCTGCTCAATCCACCAGTCCACCACCTTAGCCATGGCCGAACGAACTGACCCCTCCGATCCGAGCGGCTTCAATATTGAACTGCTGCTTAAATCAGCGCGCACCTATTTAGCCTTTGGCGAACAACTGCAACCGCTCAGTGCGCGGTTCCATGAAACTCTCGCGCAAGAGGGCGACTGGAACGCAGCCCTGGGTCAGTATTTCGACGCGATCAAGACTGCGTTGGCTCAGGCCACGGACGATCCGGGCAGCCATCCCGAACTGGCTCACCTGTGGACCGCGACCCTGGACGGTTGGCAGCAGGCGATTGCTTCACTGGGTTTTCCCGTATCCATTACGCCACAGACCGGCACTAACCCCGATGCTTGGCAGGCGTATCAACGCACTCAAACCCAATACCTCGGCCTGTTACAGCGAGCCGCCAAGGAGGCGCTGGATTTGATGGAGCAGCGATTGACTACGCAAGTAGCGGCGGGGGCGACCGTGGATCACCTGCGCGACCTATACAACCTGTGGGTGGAGTGCAATGAGGAAACCTACGGGCGAATGCTGCGCAGCACTGAATACAGCGAGTTCAGCGGGTACCTGCTGAATACCCTGTTGCGTTGTTATTCTGCTGGAGAAACTCAACCATGATTGGTCTGACGCCCGAACGGATTACCGAGGAACTTCAGCATTTCCACGCCAAGCTGACTCAAGGCGCTAAAACTCTGCGCGATTTGGGTGAGATCGAGACCGGAGTGTCGCCCCGCGATCCGGTCTACCAGGAAGGCAAGCTGACCCTCTACCGCTACCAACCCCGGGTGGAACAACCGCATCCCGTACCCCTGCTGATTGTCTACGCGCTGGTCAACCGTCCCTACATGATGGATTTGCAGGAAGACCGCTCGATGATCCGGGGATTACTGGATGCCGGGCTGGATATCTATCTGATTGACTGGGGCTATCCCGATGCTGAGGATCACCATTTGACTCTGGCGGATTACATTCAACGCTATATCCAGCATTGCGTGGACCACCTGCGCGAGCGCCATGATCTGGACGCAATTAACTTGCTGGGCGTGTGTCAGGGCGGTGCCCTGAGCCTGTGCTTTGCAGCGCTTTACCCGGAGAAAATCCGCAATCTGATCACCATGGTCACGCCAGTAGATTTTCATACGCCCGATAATCTACTCACCCATCTGATCCGGCATGTGGATGTGGATTTGCTGGTGAATACCTTCGGCAATTTGCCCGGCCAGATGCTGAATTTCGCTTTTGTATCGCTGAGTCCGTTCCGCTTAGCCGGGCAGAAGTATGTTGATGTGGCGGACATTCTCGATGATGCCCACGCGCTGAAGAATTTTCTGCGGATGGAGAAATGGATTTACGACAGCCCGGATCAGGCGGGGGAAGCATTCCGCCAGTTCGCCAAGGATTTTTTTCAGCAGAACAAGCTGGTCAAAGGCGAAGTGGTGATTGGAGATCGACAAGTGGATTTACACAGCGTCACCATGCCAGTGCTGAATGTCTATGCCAGCCAGGATCATCTGGTGCCACCGGCGGCGTCCACAGCGCTTGCCGGAGTTTGCGGCAGCCAGGATTACTCAGAACTGTCCTTTAAGGGCGGCCATATCGGTATTTATGTCAGCGCCCGTTCTCAGCGCGAAGTGCCGCCAGCCATTGCGGCCTGGTTGTTAACGCATTAGCAGATTCACGTCAACCGCAGATGGAGTAGAAATTTGGAATCCGCGCCTATGCCGCTTTTCGCCGGTTCCATACCGGCTTAAGCGGTATTTCTTCGGTTCGCGTTTCGCCGGGAGTGCCTAGCACATGACTAGACAAGTTCTTGCTCC
>NZ_CBTK010000286.1 GCF_000531125.1 Candidatus Contendobacter odensis Run_B_J11
ACGCTATCCAGTTCGTTCGCCAGATAGGCGTCGTAGTTGTCCGCCGTTTGGCTCAGGTACTGACGCAGCAGCCCTTCCATTTCATCCTGATTCGCCAGCGGCGGGCGCTCCGGCGTCCCGGCTTGAGTCCGAAAGGCTTGCGGGATGCCGGTGTCAGCGGCTCTTTGTTCTTGGTCTGAGGTCATGGCGCACTCCGGGTTAAAGAACCGCATCCACATGCGGCAATAAAATCATTTCGACAATCGTTTTTGCGTTGTTTATCTTAACATTATGGATGGCATACCGCTGTCCATACGCGCCTAATAACTCGCCTTCACCGGGATGCGCGGAGATACTGTTCACGTACAGTCCCTTTGCGCCCTGCCCCGCCATAATTCTCAGATCCACATTCCCGCCAAAGCCATGCCCTGGCCGAGCCATACTCTCAAACTGCGGCGATTGAATCACCGTCCCCGGCTTGAGACTTTGCAGCGCTTTAAGGGCATCGCCGCTTATATCCAGCCCTCTCCGAAAAGCCATGCCCTCCGGTAAATCCTGGACGTGACTATTCATCGCTACAGCGATCTCTTTCCCTAGTTTGGTAAATCCTTGCCCGTTGCGGAGTTGTTCATTGACTTTATAAAACGAGCTTCCGGTGTAGGCGTGAATCGCGTTATACCCTGGATTATCTAAGTCCTTTAAGCTCTTGGCATAGACTTCGTGCTGCTTCCTGATGTCCGTTGGGAAGTCAATTTTATCCAGTTCGGGAGTGGATTGACTCGTCCCTCCATGCGGGGTTCCTTTCCACGGACTGATTTGTTCCCAATAGTCTTGAACCGACTTACCGTTGACTTTCCCTAGCAGGATATAGCTGCCGACTCCGGTTTTGTTATTCGGACTGATCTTCCCGACATTCGCCCCGGCAACGGGGGGATAGTTTTGGGCATCCATCGCAATGGCATAGCCCGGATTCGTCCCCGCGCCCTTGGATTTTACTTCTGCATACAGCGGGGTCATTTTCCCGCCGACCGCCGTGGTCGGATGCAGTTGATTGTCGATTTCCAGCAGCAACTTCTCTTTGTAGATGTTGATCTGCGTGGTGGTTTGACTCGATGTGGATTTCCCCGCCGGATCGTAGGCTTTCAGCGCCGTGCGGTTGCCGGTCAGCGCCAGCGCGTAGACATCATTTGCCATTTCATTGGTGAGTGCGTTCTTAGCCTCACTGGACGACAGCCCTTTGCCCGGCCCCGCCCAATGGTGGTAGTCCTGCGGAGGCGACAACAGGTCGGGCTTGAAGCTGCTCTTGGGCGCTTTCGCTGCGGAATTTGCCAGTACCGGGTTGGCCGTGACCTCCGGTATCGTGGGCTTCCCTAGCTGGGGTATTTGTTTGAGCAGATCATTCTTGCGGAGGATCAGCTTGGTGGTCAGTGCCGCCCGATCCGCCGCTGTCCCCGGCCCCCATTGATTGACCAGCGTCTCAATCGTGGAATTATCGAGGACGTTCAGTTGCCGGGCGCTGTGCTGGATATCCTCATTCGTCATTGATCCGTAGATGCTGGCCGCTTGCGGGTTTTTAGTCGGGTCGCGCAGGCTGTGCAATTCCGGCACGGTATTCCCGAATTCCGCGTCGGTCTTTTTGGAACCCATGGCCCGGTACAGCAACGCCCCGCCCGGATCGACTCGGATCGCCTTGCCGTTCTTGTCGATGACGATGTTGTCATGCGCCGCGCCGACCGCATCCCAATTTCCCAGCCAGGCGTCCATCACGAACGACTTCTGCGCGGCCTTGACGGCATGCGGGTCGCTCGGCGACAGCGGCTTTGTCGGCCCTTCCAGCCAGCGTGAGGCAATGCCGGTTCCGCCGTGATACTTCCCGCCGAGGTCAACCAGTTGCATTTCAGGAGCATGGGCGCCCGCTGCGTTGTACAGCCGGGAGGCCAGCGCCTCGTTCTTGGCTTGATCACTGTCCGGGTAGCTCTTGACCAGCCACTTTGCGCCGTCCTTGTCGGTGTACATCCCGCCCTGAGACGATCCGCCCGGCTTGGCTCCAGCGGGCGTCATGTCGGAGAGTTGGAAATGCGTGGACGGCTTGCTGGCGTCTACCTTCGGCGCTGCGGCAGCATTGACCGCCTTAGCGTACTCATAAGCCGTTTGCCACGCCTCCGGGGTAGTGGCATTGGTCAGCGTGTCTTTTTGTGCCGCTAACCCCTTAACGTCCCCTGCGTTCGCTTTCGCCGCCATATTGGTGACAGCCGGGAAAACGGTCGCCGGATCGCTCGCTGGTTTTGCGGCAAAGACCATCTTCCCTAGACGCATATCGCTGAGTGGGGAGGATAGAGATACTTTCGCGCTCACTGGCTTGCCGAGCGATGGCGAAAGTGCGCCCACTCCGGTCGCGGATACCGCCTTGGCATGATCGTAGGCTTTGCGCCACGCCTCTTTCGAGGTCGAGGACTCAAAGTCGGCTTTGTGAGACATAAGAAAGCCGGTGTCGCCCGCGTTGGCTTTCCCCGCCATTCCGTTCAACATGAATTTAGGCCCGTCGCCTAAATCAGTAGCGGTCAGCGGCGTGTTGGGGCTTATTGCGGTCTTTGGGGTAGGTGCGGGGATAGGCGTCGCAAAAGGGAGTCCGCCTTCCGTTTTAGCCCCACCCGCATCTTTCACCGCCTGAGCGTGAGCGATGGCTGCATCGTAAGCATGGACGGAGGTGAGGGCTATCCAGTTTTCTTTTGCTGAAAGTGCGCTCACATCGCCGTTATTCGCATAAGTCGCCATTGCGCCAGCGACCGATACCGCGAGTGGGTCGGCGTCCTTTGGAACCAGGTCATACGCCCCGATCTGTTTGGGCGCTACGGGAGTGGCCGCTGGCTTTACTGCAACCGCAACCGCTGCCGCTTCGGCTCGCGCTGCCGCTATGCCAGCGGATGCCGGATCGCTCGGCTTCTTGGGCGCGAAGCCCTGCTCTTTCAGCGACGACAGCAGCGCCTCTTTGTACTGAGTCGCCTTCTTGCCGTAGTTATTGCTGCCGAAGGTCTTGGCTTCCAGCGCCTTGGTGCTACCGGACATCAGCGCAGCTTCGGCTAAGGCATGGAGCGACCTGACTTTCCCGTTCCATCCGGGATTGCTGGCGCTGCCAATCGGAGGAGGCTTGGGTAGCCCGGTCGTCGGGTGATACTCGTAGCCAGGGAATGCCGCTTGCGTCTTGGGCGCAGGCATGGCTTTTGGCGAGACTGCCGGATCAACCGCTACGGCAGCAGGCACAGCGGCAGGGGCGATATGCACAGCAGGCTTAACCGCGACCGCCTCGGCTGCCGCTGCCGCAAATCCAGCAGAAGCCGGGTCAATCTTGGGCGCGACAGGCTTAACCGCTGCCACTTCGGCAACGGCGGGCTTAGCGGCGACCGGCTCGACCTTGGGCGCAACCGGCTTGACCGCAACCGCGCCCTTCCCGGCCATGACTTCCAGCAAATGCTCTTTGTACGCGGTTGCCTTTTTGCCGTAGGGGTTGCTGCCGAACGTCTTGGCTTCCAGCCCGGCCACATCCCCGTTCTGCGCTAAGCGGTACAGCGCCTTGACCTTCAAGTCCCAGCCGGGATTCGTATCGCTGCCGATCTTGAAGGTAGGGCGAGGTAGCCCGGTGTCCGGGTGATACTCGTAGGTACCCGGCTTGACGCTGGACACCTTGGCCGGCGCGACCTCGGTCTGGGCGGGTTCAGGCGCGTCTTTAGCAAGCTGGTGTAAATGGGAAATCGCAGCGTCTATCGCGTTCTGATCCGCGACCTTGCCCAGCATCGCTTTGGCTTGATCGGATCGCACCAGACTCATGGCCTGCGACTCCCAGCCCATGTGCGCCGGGTCGCCGCCCTCTCGAACCGCCAGGTAGTACCGGGTTTTGCTGGTGGCGGTTTCGCCGTCCATCAGATGATCTACTAGCCTGACTTTTAATCCAGTTTCCTCATACGCCTCCTTGATAGCGACCTGTTGCAGCGTCAGCCCGATGTCCTGCTTGCCTTTCGGCATGACCTGCTTTGACCCGCCGTAGCCGTTACTCGGATGCGCGATCCAGATGCGCCCGTCCGGCTCCACGATCACCGCTCCGGAGGCGGGCTGCTTGAATCCTGAGTCCATGACCGACTCTTTGATCGCGGGGTTGCCCGGTATTTTTGCCCAGCCGGCGATGTCCTTGGGCGCGTCCGCCCATTTCGAGACCGGGATGCCATTCAGTTCTTTGGGCGAGGCGCTGCCGGGCGTCCAGGTCGCGGTTTGCTCTGGATCGTTCCAGTCTTTCGGATCGGTCGGCTTTGTCGGGTTACTGATCGGAACCGGAGTGCCGTCCTCATCGTTTTCAGGATGCACGTTCGGGACGTTGTGAAACGCGGGTGTCATCCCCGACATGGACGAGGCAATGCCGCCGCCGAACAGCGTCCCCGCGCCAAAGACGGTCGTACCGATGCCCTTGGGCGCAAACTGCCCGCCTTTTGCGCTCCCCATCGGCCAGCGGGGATGCCGCTTGGCGTCAAACTTTCCCGACTTTTAGCGGCCTTCTGTACTTGATGAAGCTGTACGGAGGCTAGGGCGAACTGCGCGGCAGACAAAGCAATGGACATCATCGGCTCCGAAAAAAAGTATTCAATAAGTGGCGGATAGGTCGTTTTTAGCGACCTTTACGCGAACGGGTTGACCATCCCCGGCTCGATTTGCCGGATGACGACCGAGCATCTACAGGCTGGATGCAACGGAGGGCGCACCACGGTATCGCCCTTCACGGTCTGGAAGCGATCATCCACGCCAATCCCGTAGCCTTCTTCGCCCGCGTTGAGCTTGGGCATCGGGCGGCAATGCTTACAGGTACGGTCGCTGCCGAGCGCCAACAGCCAGCGTTTTCGCAGCAGGTCTTCCTGTACCAGTCCCTGCGCTGCGGCCTGTTTCCACGCCTGGTGGATGCCCACATTGGACGCTCGCAGCGCCTCGGTACGGGCGATCATCTCGGATCGGTAGCGCAGATACTTTCGGGTGTAGGCCGCCACCATCTGGTCAATTTTGGCGGTACTCAGGGGCTTGCCGGAGTCCATCGCCGCTTGCAGGGTCGAGTCAAAGCGAAAGTCGCGCAGACGGCGGCTGATAATTCCGTCCTTGGGTGTCCCGTACTGATCTACGGCAAAGGTCTGAGCGCCTCCGGGAGCGCGACTGATTTTCCCGCCCAGGTTCCAGGTTCCGGCGCTCTGCTTGAGGTGGAAGTTCTGTAGTTCCTTGCGAAACGCCCCGACAGCGGCCTGCTGGCGCTCAGTTAATCCGATGGACTGGCGAATCTGCCGTGCGGTTTCACGCGGATTCTCGCCCGCGTTCATCCCGGCCAGTACCGCCGACCGGACACTCTCGCGGGTCTGGCGGGTGATCTCGCGGATCAGGTCAAACTCATAGCTCTGGATATGATCAATCAGCTTCGGGTTCAGGGCATCGAACCGAAACAGCATCGTCTTGGGCGCGAAGGCAGACGGAGGTGGAGGCCATCCGGGGAGTGCGCCGGGAGGCGGTACGGGAGGCTTGAGACTGGTCGCCAGCATCTTGCTGATCAGACTCGCTTCCCATGCGCCCGCCTTGGCCGTGACCTCGCGCAGCGCGTGAATCGCCCCGGTAAACGCCGGCACCAGCCGATCATCGGCGAGCAACGCCAGTACCCGATCCACATGCCCGGCTTCCAGTTCCGCAATCAGGTAGTCCAGATCGAGACTGCTGCCTATCGCCAGAAACGCTGCATCCAGCGCATCGGCAATCCCCGGCTCCATGCCTGCGGTCAGGTGTTCCAGCGCCCGCCAGCGGGCATCGTCAGCGGCGCTCATCAGGAATCCCTATCCGGTCGCGGTACTGCCTCTCGCACAGCAAATATCCCTCTAAATCCCAAATCGCGCCCCTTGCGTTTTCCAAGGCCCGCTGTTGCCCCAGCTCCACGTCAAAATCATCCGGGCTGACGCAGGCGCTCCCGCCGACCACGTGAAATCCGTTGCACAGCGTCAGGGCGCACACCGTCAGCGTCGTGCCAGGGAATTGGTAAAACTGGACGGCGCGAATGGTGGCATTGATCTGCTCTGGCGTGATCTCTGGATCGGCGCCGTTCACCGCAACTCCACGTCCAGCTTGGCTTGTTCTTCCGGCGTCATCCCCTTGCCTTCTGCCCCTTCCTCCGGCGCTTTCGGCAGACTGGCGAACTCGCGCAGCCGGTTTTCCAGATCGCGATCCGGGAACAGGGTTGCGCCAGAGCCGGACAGTGCCCGGATAAACTCGCCCAGTTGGGCTAAGTCGGGCTTTTCGATGTCGCCATGGCTCAAGGTCGGCATCGTTTCCGGTTTCATCCCGTTCAGCTTCCACAGTTGCGGCAGTAGAAAACGGTTAATCGGTTCCTCGATTTGCTTAAGGATCGTGCCGAGGGCAGTGGCGAACAGCGCCGTTTTGTCGCTGGATAATGCGAACGATCCGGTCGCCTGCTGGCCTAGAAAGATGAAGTCAGCCAGTACCGACGAGGCCATGCGATGCTCGTAGCGATCAATCACCGTTCCGGTATCGAACGCCCGGCTGCTGCCTGCGGTGAGCAGGGTCAAATCGTAGAGGTAGTTCCCTTGTTCGTCCTTGTCGCCCGGCAGCACCACGCCCTCTTGCCGGTCGCGCTTGATGTTCTGAACCAGATCTTCGTAGTGGCGTACCGCCGCCTTTTCCTGATCCGTGGCGTAGCTCGACATGAACTGGCCGGGAATCCGAACGACCGGCAGCCCGGCGAGGTCGCGTTCGATGCCGATGCCTTCAATTTCCTCGATCCGGGTCTTGAGCTTCCACGACCGCCAAGCGTTCCGCAACAGGCTGACGCCTTCCGGGTTGTTCTTGCGCGAGCGGGTACGGAACAGCAGCAGCTTTTCAGCCGGGATATAAATCTCCGTGCCGGTTTCCGGCTGCTGCCAAAGCCCGATCACCGTCCCATCTTCGGCAAAGTGCCAGCGCCGAACCGATTCTTGCGCCCGGATGGACAACGCCCGTAACCCTACCTTGCCGTCGCTGAATCGGGATCGGTAGCGCGGGTCTTTGCTGTCGCCCTTGCGAAGCTTCCAGACCGTCTCAAAGGGCGCGTAGCCGTAGACCAGCATCGACAGCACTTCCGAAATAAAGCTGTCCCAGGGCATCTCCATATCGTCAAACAGCACCTGTTCCGCAAACTCGGCTCCGTCATCGGCCCCGCTGCTGTCATCGACCGGCTGCATGTCCCAGGTGACCTGACGGCAGAGCATTTCAATCGCAAACAGGATCGCGCCGATGGTGGCGTCGTTATCGGCCATCTGCCGGTACTGGCGAACGGCCAGGCTGCCGCGCAGTTCCGGCAGGAATTCTTCGCTGATATACCCGCCGCTGCGGCGTAAGCCGGAATCGCCTACCTGGACCAGATCGACCATGACGCACTGCCCTCGAAAGGAATCAAAATTATCGCTATCGGATACTTTAACAAAACGCGCAAACATCGGGGAAATAAAACGAGGCTTGCGCGTTTGTTGCGCGTTGCAACGTGTAAGGATTGCTTACAGGTTCACTGCCACGGCGATTCCCGCGTCCGGCCTGCTGCGCCCGCCACAATCGGCGCTTGGTTGAGCATCAGTTCTGACAGCGCAAACACCAGCGCATCCACGCGATCCGGCGAGTACCCGGATTTCCCCCGGTCAAAGTCGCTGGTGAACACGCACATCTGATCTTCCAGCGTCGGCAGTGAGTGGATGTGACTGACCCGGCCTTGGGCGTACAGCGCGGCAATCGGCTCGGCCCGGATCACCTTGCCCCGGCTGCTGTGGATTTTGCGCTGATTGATTTCCGGGTTGGGGCGTTCGCCCCGCTGAAACAGGTCTTGTGCTGCGGTCTTGACGGTCGCCATCACCAGATCGCCGCCGTTGTTGACCTCAGAGACCAGCAAATCGGCCCGGTGAGCGTCGTACATCCTGACCGCCTGCCGTGCCCACTCGTCAGGAGCGCCGCGCAAGGTGGCGTCTTCCAGGACGTACCCGCGCCGATCCGTGCCTAACCCGGCGACAATGATTCCGGTTTCATCGCTGCCCTCGGTATTGCTGACCGCCGGATCAACCGCGACCACGACCCGCTGCAACGCCGGAGTGTCCTTGGCGCGATGCTGGTCAATCTCCGTCCGTTGCCACAGCGCGCCCGGCACGTCTTCCAGCACCTCGGCGTATAACTCTTGTCGAGCGAGGCGCGTCCCTTCGTAGCGTTGCCGCAGCGTGGCGATGAATCCCGGCGCGAGATTAGCGACGTTCTCAAAGGTGCTGCCGCGCACCACATAGACATCCTGACCTTGCCGCGCCAGAAGCTGCTTGATCATCGCGACCGGACGGGGAGTGGTGGCAATCACCACTCGCGGCTGTTTTCCAAGCCGCAGGGTCATCATCAACTGGTCCCAAGTGTCCTGCAATCTTGACCAAGCGGCTAATTCATCGCAGAACGCGGCGTGAAACTGTGGCCCGCGCAGCCGATCCGGCTCGGTTGCCGCAAAGCCTTGAATCAACGATCCGTTCTTGAAGTGCATTTCAAACAGGGAGCGATTGTAGGCATGGCCGATCTCGCCGCCACGCAGCACCTCGGCAGGCGTCACCCGGAGCAATCCAGAGTCGCCCTCAAACACCGTGCGGCGCAAGTCTCCCGCCGTAGGCGCGACGACCGCGATCCGCCAGCCGGGGTTTGATGAGGCCAGCCACCACGCCTCTTGGCTGGCCGTCAGCGTCTTACCGAACCCGCGCCCGGCCAAAATGAGGTGAATGAACATTCCGGGCGGGATAAGCTGCGAGGATCGCGCCGAGGACAGCCACTCGATCCGCCGCATGATCGCGGATTGCTGATCTTCTTGCAGGTAGCGCAAGTGGCGCGGCAGCCCGATTTTAAGGCTCCGCTGTAAGGCTCTATCGAGCATCGTCCGAGTCCGTTGTGCCCTGTTCGTGCTTCACCAGGACGATGGAGGCCAGTAGATTATTGATCGCCACCATCGCGGTCTGCTGCCGATCCACGCCGGCAGTGTCCGTAGCGACCGGCGCTGGATCGTTCAGCCCCCAGGCTTTGCGCTCGTTGTGCTGAACGATTTGCAGCGTTTCGCTGGTGATTTTCGCCAGCTTGGCTTTCTCAAAATCGTGCTTGCCGTCCTGGATGGCTTCATAGGCCAGCTTGCGTACCGCGTTCCATTCATTGCGATGCCGCGCCAGTACCGTTGCTTTCTTGGCGGCTTCCTCGGCTATCGCCGCCGCCCTTTTATCCGCGTCGTCGTTGACGGACAGCCCGGCCAGTTGCTCTTCGGCCTTACGAAGAATGACTTCCTTGAAATCCTGACTCCAGTCCTCTTTGTCTTTGCGATGCTGGATCGTCTGCCAGGCCACGCCGTACTTCTCGCTGAGTCCTCTCAGCGTCCCGCCCGTCTCGTAGCCGGCGCGGATTTTCGCCCAGTCGGGCTTCTTCTTTTTGCGAGGCGCGGCAGTGGGCGCGGTACGGATCGCGGTCATGGCGCATCCTCCAGCGTCACGGACAGATGCGGGAACGCGGCCACCATCCGTTCCAGGATGCAGGCGACATACTTCGGCTCCATCTCAATCCCGTAGACCCGCCGCCCGCAATTCTGGCCCGCGATCAGCGTCGTGCCCGACCCGGCGAACGGCTCAAACACCAGATCGCCTTTGCGGCTGCTGTTTTCGAGACTGCGCTGCACCAGTTCAATCGGCTTCATTGTGGGATGGTGATCCGACCGCTTGGGGCGAGGGATTTGCCACAGGTCGGATTGCTTGCGATCTTCGACGGGACACAGCCGCGCCGCATCGCCGCGCCATCCGTACCAGAGCGGTTCATACTGAGTGTGATAATCCTTGCGGCTAACCACCAGGCTGTCCTTCGCCCAAATCACCGTGCTTGACCAGTGGAACCCCGCGCCGGTCAGCCCGGCGTGAATCACCGGCCACTCCTGTGCCGACATCGCCATGTAGAGCGGAGCGTCCGGCAGTACCGCGCCAAAGATAGCGGCCACGAACTGCGCGACAAACTCCGGGAACTGGTCGCCCAAGTTGTCATTGGCGATGGTTCGCTTCTTCCAGCCGAGGGCGTTATTCCCGCCTCTGAATTCTTCGCCATACGCCACGTTCCAGGGCGGATCTGTCCAGCAGATCGCCGCTTTCTCGCCCTGCAGGAGTCGCGCTACGTTTTCCGGATTCGTGCAGTCGGCGCAGTAGAGGCGATGCTCGCCGATCCGCCAGAGTTGCCCGGTTGCGGTCTGCCACTTCTCCTGGAGTTCGTCAGCCAGATCCATCTCGCTGCCGCTGTCGTCGGCGTTGTCCGGCACCTCCTCCTGGAGTTCCTCCAGCAGCGCGTCCAGTTCTTCGCCGTCCCAGCCGGTCAACTCCAGATCAAAGCCCTCGATCTTGAGGTCTTCCAGTTCCACGGCCAGCAGGTCGTTGTCCCACTCGGCGAGTTCCGCCAGTCGGTTATCGGCGATGATGTAGGCCCGTTTCTGCGTCTCCGACAAGTGCGGCAGCCGGACGCACGGAACCGTCTCCATGCCGAGCTTGCGCGCCGCCAGCACTCGGCCATGCCCGGCGATGATGCCGTCCGTGGCGTCCACCAGTACCGGCGCGTTAAAGCCGAACTCCCGGATTGACCCAGCAATTTTTGCAATTTGGGAATCCGAGTGCGTCTTGGCGTTGCGGGCAAAGGGGATGAGGCCCGTGACCGGCAGCCATTCGACGTGATTCGCGCCGGGAGTGGTGGTCATTAGTTGTCGATCTGGAAGGTCAGCGCGGCAGCGGCGAAACTCGCCGTCGAGCCGTTCGTGATGGTGCGGGGCGTGGTCAGCGCGGTGTAGATGTACAACGTGCCGCCGCTGGATGCCGACATGAGGCCGAAGCAGTTGACCGTACCCCAATCCGCAGTCGCCGGAGGGAAGGGGACGGTTGCATTGTTCGAGGTGGTGCCGCCCGTTCCCGACGATGCGACCGTGCTGCCGGAGGACTGCGTACCGGCCCAATTCGCCAGGCTCGATGCAATGCTCACTCGCGCATAGCTGCCGCCCGTCACCTCCGTCCCAGCCGTGCTGTCGGTCGGGCAGGTTGTGAACAGCGCCACCCAGACGGTCGCTGGAGGCGTAAAGGCTTGCCCGCGTAACAGCCAGTCTATGACGCTGTTTTCGAGGGTATCGGTCATCGCTGCGGGATACGCCGCTACCGAGGCCACCAACAAAACCAACGCCATGCTTAGTCTCTTAAAAAACGTCATGTCATCACTCCTGGGGATTAAAAAGCCGATTAAAACTCATACACCGGGCGCATCAGTACCGTGAATTGACGGCTGTCGCCGCGCCCTGCGGTCGTGGTGTAAGTGCAGGTCACCACGTACTGCGTGGTCACCGACGAGGAATAGGTTCCGCCCGTCAGCCAGATGACCGCCTGAGTGTCCGTCTTGCTGGTCAGCACAGAGGTCAGCCCTGCCGGGACATCCCAGGTGACTGTCGCCAGCGTATCGCCCGACGCAGCCATTTCCAGCGATAGATCGATCACATAGTCCAAGGTGCTGGTCGGATTTTTCTCGATCAGCACACCATCAGGAACCACCCGCTTAAATTCGCCTACGGTCATAGCACGATCACTCGTTGTCCTGCGGTGAGGGTCAGCGTTCGATTCTCGGCCAGGACGATCAGCGTCCGGCCTGGGTTGGGGAGCCAGTTGTCGCTGTCCAATCCCAAAGCCCCGGCGACGACAGCGCGAGACACCGCCGCGCCCAAGAGCGGAATGGTCATCGTGATGCTCCCGCCCGCGCTGGCCTGAGCCAATGCGGCTGCGGACAGCCCAAAACCGAGCGTGACGATGAGGTTTCCGGTTGCGCCCATAGCCGATACGGCAGCCCCGGAAATCGGAATGATGCTGGTCACGTTCCCGGCGCTCGATGCCCGCGCCTGAGCCGTACCGGCCAGTGCGACATTCATCATCAAACTGCCGCTGGCGCTGGCCTGAGCCTGGGCGTTGCCGGCCAACTGGCCTGCGGACAGCGCGGTCAAGTTAGCGGCTGCGGTCGCTTGCGCCAGTGCTGCGCCGGACAGCGCAAATGTCATCTTTACATCGCCCGTCGCTGTGGCTTGCCCCGCAGCCGATCCAGAAACAGGGGTGGTCATCTGGAGAGTACCGCCCGCTGTGGCTGCCGCCGCGACCGCGTTCCCGGCCACGGTGATCTGCATTCGCACGTCGCCGGTTGCTGTTGTGGTGGCCGTTGCCGTTGCCGCCAGCGCGGAGGCCATAGTGACGGCTCCCGTCGCTGTGGCTTGACCGGATGCTGCCCCGGTCAGCGGCATCGTCATGGTGACCACACCGGTTGCGGTCATCACGGACAGCGCCGCGCCGGTGAGCGGGATGGGTGTTGCGCCCGCATCCGCAACCCGTGCCGCAATCGGACAACCGGAAACGGGAGCGCCGGAAAGAATCATTTACCACACCACCTGAGCAATGGCTTCTAGCGTATCCGCCGTTTCAAGCGTTGCCAGCCGAGCGGACTCTTGCGCGAAACAGGCCGCTACATGAGCGCCGACCGATGCGGACATCGCCACCACTTGTTCGCCTGTCAATGCCCGGAAGACGCCATCGGCAAACTTCCAGCCACCCGACCAAAGGCCCATATTCACCTGAATCACTGCGCCCAACATCGAGATTCGAGAGCGTTCATCGGTCGCCACCGGCCAGCCATTCCAGACCATCCCGCCGATTTCAGCGGTGTAGCGAGAGGCCGCTAATTCGGCTTTTTTCTCGGCTTTCGCCCATGCCAGCGCGTCAAAAGCCGCCAGCAATTCGGATTCGTTCGGTTGCGGTTCGGGGCGGTTCCATTGAACGATAGAATCCACGCCGTTTTCGCGGTAAATCGCGCATTCCACGCCGGGTTCGTTCGGCCCGAATTGCAAATCAGGGTAAATTTGCAATAGCGCATTCGCTAACATTAGGAGGTTTCCCCCATATATTTTGCCCAAAATCGAATCCAGTCTTTATTTCCGGCAATACCGGGAACTGTGATCGTACCTGCCCCATTATAAAAAACCGACAATCTCCAACGATCCGTTGATCCGTTGGCATACACTAAAAACGCGCCACTTCCGCCCACCGATCCTACTGCGCCGCTAATCCCTCGCCACAACAACCCACGATTCTCCGTAGAAGACCATGAACTCCCATCAGTAGACCAGTCGCAATAAACTGCAAAGGTTGATCCGCTTGTTGCGGTGCTGTTCGTAATAGCCGATCCTCCAACGATATACACCCCTGATTGAGTGGGCTGCCAAATTCCTGTAGACGGGTCAAATGCGCTATCGATATCGAAGTCTTCGGTTTTCGCAGCAGAAGAAACCAGCGTCGTGCCGCCATTGGTAATGGTAATCAGCGTACTGCCGTCTCCTCGGGCGCTGAATCCCCCGACTCGCATTCTATCGGCGGCGGTCATAATTCGCGCATCGGCAGTCACATAAACTTTATGAGTCCCGGAACTCAGCGTAATCGCACTCCCGCTCGCGCTACTCGCTAATACCGTGGTGCGGGCCAGTGTCGTTCCACTGAGAGTGTAGGTGCCCACGCCCACTTCCCACGCGCCGTTCGCATCTTCGATACAGTAGATGCAGGTATTTGCATTGCCAATCGCGGAAAACGATTGAAACCCGGACACCGCACCCGCAAGGGTGAGTGTCCCGGTGCCGGTAGTGGTGGTGGTTTCTTGCACTCGGTCTTTGTAAACGAGGGCCATGGGTTAGCTCTTTTCAGCTTGGAGTTCAATAAGATTCATGCTCAACTCCTAATCTGTTTAATGCGCCGCTCAATCGCAATAATCTTGTCGGCATAATCGGGGTCGGTCGCATAGCCGGCGACTTGTAAGGCCCGAAAGAATCCGCCGACATCGCCCTCTTCGGCGCGATTCAGTGCGGGCTTGTATCGGGCATTGGCTTTCAGGAATGCGACAAAGCCCTTAAAGCTCTCGGCATAGCTGGCGTACACCCGGAAGGATGCCGCTTCTTGTCGCCAGCCTGCTTTGCCATGCTCGGCGGTCTGGTTCTTGACGGTCGGCCCTGTCCAGGACTTCCCCGCCTTAATGCCGAACAGGTTGTAGCTGAACACCGTCCCCGCCTGTGGGATGTGCTTGCCGTACCCGGTTTCGTTCGCGGCCTGGGCCAGTAGCGCGGAGGCCGGTAGTCCGATCATCGCGGCTGCCTCATCGGCGTCTTCCCACAGCGTCAGCACAAAGTCCGACGGCGTCTTGAACAGGATCATGCGGCGCTCCAGTCCGGCGGTGACATTTCCAGATCGATCAGCTTTTGCAGGTACAGCGCCAAGTCCATCGCCTCTTCCTGAGCGTGACGCAGCCAATCCAGCCGGCTTAAATCGGTTCGTGCCAGGGTATGGCCGTACTTCGCAATCCCGACCTCGGATCGCGCTTTCAGCTTCTGGCGTACCGTCTCGACAATCGGGTCAGCGCACTCTTGCGGCCAAGCCACTCCGTAGAAATCAATCGGCTCACTCACGACAGGGCATTCTCCAAGGCTGTCCAACTCTCAGGGCATTGCGCCCGGCATTCCCGTTTAATCTGCGCCGCGATCCACTGGCTTTCCTGCTGCGCGTGTGCCTCGGATCGCAACTGATAAACCCGCCAAAAAGCGTACAGCGAACCCGTCCAAATCCAGGTCGTTTCCAGCGAAAGCGGCAGCATCGCCCGCGCCTGCTCTGGACACAGTCCGATCCTGAGACTGAGGCGGTAGGCGGTAGGCGGTATCGCAGACCGCCAGGACGGCCCGGTACATCGCTCCGACCAGCCGCGCCTTGGCTTTGGGTAGAGCGCCGCCGCTGCCCTGCTTGACGTTCGCTACGGCAGAACGCCACGCGACCGGGTGCCAGTAGGTGGGCGGGGTCGAGACATAACGCCGGCTGACTTCCGAAACCGCCAGCCCGACCGTGCTTCGCATGAGTTGTCGAGCAATGAAAATCGGCGCGGTGATTCGCAGCGTGATCTGCGGGTGAAAGAACGGGCTGATGTGCCCATGGAGCGCCAGGTAGTTCAGTAGCCGCTGATCGTTCACGCCGTCAAACGTCATGTGCTGCTTATCCAGCGACGCCCTGGCGGCATTCACCACCAACAGGTCGCCTTGGCAGTCCACTCGCTCCACGGCACTCAAACTCCGCTGCTCCCGAATCCGTTGCCACGACGATCCGCCGAGGGCAATTCGGAGACTTCCAGAACCTCATCCCGTGCAATCGTGACGAGAACCAGTTGGGCGATGCGGTCGCCGGAGTTAATCGTGACCCGATCATGGCCGTGGTTGATCAGCGCCACCTTGACCTCGCCGCGATAGCCGGAATCCACGATGCCGGCCAGCGTATCCACGCCAAAGGCCACGGCCATGCCGGATCGCGGCCAGATCTGCCCGCACGTCCACGGCCACAGGCTGATCGCAATCCCGGTCGGCACCAAGACCCGCTCTCCGGGGGGGATGCGGATCGGCTCAGGAATGTCGGCGTACAGATCAAGCCCCGCGTCCGTCTCATGGGCGCGAGTCGGGAGGATGGCGCTCTCCCGCAGTCGTTTCACTAGAAGGGGCATGATGGGTACTCTCTAATCTCAACAATGACGCGGGGATTGAATTTGTCGGCAGGCTTTCGCTCAATCATCAAGCAGTCAATCTGAGCGTCATCCAGCCAGACCCCGGAGGCGGTGAGGGCATCGCCGATACCCTTGAACACGTTGTCGCAGTCGCGGGGCGCAGCGGTTTTCGGATACAGTATCGCTTTAACGGCCAGCCGCCCTTCCAGCGGCTTCCAGCGCAGCACCAGCAACAGGCCGGTGACGTGCGCCTTGACCGCCTTTCGGTAGTCCCGCGCCGCTTTGCTGAGTAGCACCTTCCCGCCGACATGCCGCCAGATGTGATTCATGGACGGCGGTACCGGCAAGGTCAGCGTCAGCAGCGGCTCGATCATGAATAACCCGGAATCTCTAACGTCTCCGGATCAATTCCATCGCGGGTCGCCTTCTGAAACCACGGTGGGCGGCGTCCGTACCCGCTCCAGGTGTCCAGCGGATCGTCGGGGTTGGCGTACCGAGGCGGCTTGGGCGGCCTGACCTTGGCGACCTTGACCGGCTGCGGATTGATCAGCGCGTTCAGCTTCAAGATTTGATCTCGAATATCCTGCCGGATCGCGGTGATCTGCGCGTCCACGTTATCGCGGATCGTCGTCAGTGCATCCAGCCGGTCGGCCAGGGTGAGGTTCGGATCATCATCAAACGATATTCTTGACATGGGCTGTGTCCTTATGGGTGAAGTATAGTCGCTTTCAGGGATTAAAAAAGAGTCACGCTACGATTTCGCTGTGAACCCGCTGGCCGCACTGGCCGCTACGGGCGGGGCAATCATGCCGTGGACGCGGCAGCGAAACCCTGTCTGCTTCGGATCGGCGGACAGTTTAAACTGGATCACCGGCGACGCGCAGCCGGTATACGGGCAGCGCAAATCGGGACGCGGGCGGTCGGGCTTGGGGGTGATCATGCGGTTTCCTTGCGCTCCTGCGTTAATGTCATCTGTTCATAAACAGATGAGCGTACCGTTTCAATCTTTGATTTCAATACTGGAGAAACCTCACTAGAAAACCAATGCTTGAGTTCTTTTCTCACCTCTTGGATTACGGTCGTCCGGTCGCGGGCCTTGAGTTTCAAGACGTTCTTGTTCGTTTCTTTAAACACGGCGATAAACCGAGCAAAGTTCTCAATACGAACATCATCACCTCCTCTGGTGGTCACTGTTCCTGTAAGTACCTGGCGTACCGCCGAATGACAAATCGGAGACATAGACGCTGTATCTCTCAATACCAGTTTCCGATACGTGGAAATCACATAATCCAGTGACTCCCCTGTCATCATCGCGTAAATCGCCGCTAACCTCACCGGAGTAGAGCTAAATATCGCCGCTTTGGTAGGCGCTTTCTTCAGAAGCAGATCACAGAAAACGCCTATAATGTCGGCATACAAGTGAATTTGGGCGGGAGTAGTTTTTTTCGCTGATCTACTCAAATAACCATTAACATCAAAATTCATAATAGTTATCAGTAGTTTCGTTGCTTCCACCGTGAATTTAGGTAGCCGCGTTAAATCTTCGTCGGTTCGTCTTATGCCGCAATCAATCGCGGCGAAGGTATTATCATCTAACCCATGGGTGATGATGACAGAAACCGGAATCCCCGCCTTCGCAATCGCCATAAGCCGATGCTGCCCGTCCAGTAGCCTCCCGGTTTCTGAAAACGCAATCCCTTGATGAGTAAATTGCCATTCTCCATTCTTAATCGAAGTCGCTAGACAATCCACCCACCCCAAGCGAACCCGACGATTCTGCTCGTTGCAACTGAGATATTTTGTTGCCATTTCGGGAGTTACCAGAACCATTTCACTTCTAATTTTTGAAGCCACATCATTCACCATGTCGTCAAGAGTTATAAACCAGCCGCAGCACTGTGATTTCAGTGTTGCGGTTTTTTGTTTTCCGACGCCCTCGTCGGGAGACTGTATCAGCCGCTATCAGCGATAATTGCGGGCGTCAGAACGGGATGTCGTCCTCTGCCGGCGCCGGCGCAGGTGCGGCCCGTTGCGGCGCGGATCGCGGCACGTCCTGGATCACCACGTTCTTGTCCTCCGGCTTGAACATCGAAACCATAATGCTGTCCCGATTCGGCTCGACATTCACCCCAGCCGGGTTGAACCAGCGCGACAGCGTGATCCACTTGCCGCCGTCATCCCCCAGCCAGACTGAGCCAACATTCTGCCAGACTCCTTTCTCCTTACCCTGATTATCAGTGTAGGTGCGCGTTTTTACTGATAAATCGTAGAGCTTTTTAGCCACTGGTTTTGACTCTTTTGCTTGCCGGTTTTAGGGGTTTTTCAGCCGATTTTGCCGCCAATTTCGCGGCTTTTTCAGTCGCCCGCTCTCTTGACTCAGCTTGCGACTGCCAATTCGCCATCACTTCCCACACTTTCATGTACTTATCGTGGCGCTCGCGCTCCTGGACGCTGCTCTTGAAATTGCCGTAATCCACGTTGCAAGCGGCATGGTACAGCGCCTCGGCGACAATATCCCGCTCCACCAAGGCGCGAAAGCGATAGTCCGTACCCTCGCCTTCTATGGCTAAATAGTCTGGAAACACCTGCTCAATATCGCCCTTGATCCGCCCGCGCACCAGCAGGAAATCAGGGTTATTTTTGTCCTCGACGATACTCAAAAAGGCGTCATTCAAAAAAATCCACATACGTTTTTCCTTTGGTTGCTTTCAGATACTATTATCTGCTTTTTTTTGCGGGAGCGCAACTCAACTCCTAAGCCTCGCCCGCGCAGGACAGCCTAAAATCGCCGTGCCGCCTATTTTGCGTTTTAAGCCACGATTTCAACCGACCCGCTACGTTGGTAGCAAAAGCAGAAACGGACGCCACACGCGCCCGTTTTGACGGCTTCTAGGGCTATTCTGGTGGTGGGTTTTGATAGGCTAAAACCAAATCGTCGTCGGAACAGCGTCCGGCATGTCGGCAATCGGCGATCAGCGCCACCTGGATCATCCAGGTTTCCGGCGTCCAGGCGTGGCGCTTGGCGGCGACCTTCATCGCTTCCCGCAATTCCGGGGGGAACGTCGCCAGTTGCGCCCGGCGCCCATTGGCGAGGACGGTCGCGGAGGGAATCGAGGGAACGCCCCTGGCCCGAATCCTGTCCAGAATTTCAGTAGTCAACGTAGTCGCCTCCCTTGCGGAAACCCTTGCCTTTTTTCGGCGCTGCGGGCGCGTTCTGGCTCGGTAGCCCTCCGGCCAGCGCGCTAAACCGGCAAAACTGGCCCTCGAACTTGAGCGGGACTGTGCCGATTTTGCCTTGGCGGTTTTTGCGAAAAATCAACTCCGCGCAGCCTTTGTCGAGGCTCGCTTCGTCGTACAACTCGTCGCGGTAGAGGAACCCGATCACGTCGGCGTCCTGCTCGATGCTGCCGCTTTCCCGCAGATCGGCCATGATCGGGCGCTTGTTGGTGCGCTGTTCGAGATCGCGGTTCAGTTGCGCCAGCGCGACGACCGGACAGTTCAACTCTCGCGCCAAGGCTTTCAACCCGCCAGAGATTTGCCCCACTTCCTGCGCCCGGTTGTCGTAGCGGCTGCCGGTTTTGTTGCCGGTCATCAGCCCGATGTAGTCCACGACGACGATGCCGAGCGGGTGCTGGCGATGCAGGCGACGCGCCCGGCTCTGGAGTTCGGCGATGGACAGCGACGGCGAATCGTCGATCCACAGCGCGGCGCTCATCAGCCCCGCTGCGGATTCCGCCAGCTTTCCCCAGTCGGCTTCATCCAGCCGCGCCGATTGCAACTGGCCGTGGTCTATCGGCGTTTCGCTGGCGAGCAGCCGCGCCGCGACTTCCTTGGCGCCCATTTCCAGCGTCGCCAGCAGCCCGTTGTGCCCTGCGGCCACTGCCGCCCATAGCCATTGCAGCCCGATCAGCGATTTGCCGGTCGAGGGGCGTCCGGCGATCACGTACAGCCGGCCCGGTTGCAGCCCGTCCGTCATGCGGTCTACCGCGTCCAGAGCGGTCGAGGCGCCGAGCAGGCGAGGCGTGTGGTTGGCTCGCGCATCCAGGTCGGCCAGTACCGCGCTCAGGGCGACGGACAGGGGCTGTAGGGTGTCGGCCTTGCCTGTGGATTCCAGCGTCGCCAGCGCGGCCTTGGCGCTGTTGATGGCCTTCTCGACATCCGACTCGCTGTGCGCCAGCGCCGCCAGTTGGGTGGCGATCACCGCCAGTTGCCGGCGCTTGGAGTAGCCGCGCACCAGGTCGGCATAGGTGCGGACGTTCGCCGCAGACGGGGTGTCGTGCGCCAGCAGGCCGAGGTACGAGAAGTCCACCTGGCCGGGAATCAGCCCGTCCCGTTCCAGCCGTTCGGCGACGGTGAGGATGTCAATCGGGCGGTGTTCAGCCGTCAGCGCCGCCATGGCCTGCCAGATGTGCCGGTGATCGGCCCCGGCGAAGTCGGACAGGGCGACTCGGTCGGCGATTTCAGCGAAGGCAATCGGCGAGACAAACAGTCCGCCGATGACGGCTTGTTCAGCCTCGCGGGAGAAGAGTTCAGGCATGGTCGTGATCCTCGTACTTGCCTTCGATGATGCTGGTCATGTGCCCGTCGTGGGTGATCCACTCCAGGCTTGCGGTGAACGGGGCTTTGCCGTTTTTGCCCGGCACCTTGCCGACGAGGAATCCGTTTTGTTCGGCGATGTAGCGGAAGTAGCGTTCCCAGTCGGGCAGGGTCTTGAGGTCTTCACGCCAGGCTCGCTTGATCTGGGTTTTGCGAAGGGGCGTGAGCTTGGCGACGGTAGGCAGGGTAGGCAGGCATTCGTGGTACAGCGCGACGATGGCTTGATACGGCGTGGGGTCGATCTTGGCTTTCGAGAGGGCGGTAGGGGGGGTGTCGCCCGGCGGCGAGACGACGACATCACCTTCAGGTGATGAATGTTTTAAGTCTTGTTCCTGTTCCTGCTCTTGCTCCTGTTCCTGCTCCTGCTCCTGCTCTTGGCTTCGGAGGGGCTTGCTAACCCCCTTACCAAGCCCCTTACCAAGCCCCTTCAAATGGGCTTGCTTATCGGCGGCGATTCCAGAAGGGCTGGATAGGTGGTAAGCCTCTGAATACCTTTCAAAAAAATGCGATTTAATCCCCCCCTCTGGAAGCTGTCGGTATTCCTTGCGAATCCCGATCACCAGATTGTCATTCGCTTTTAGAGACTCCGCGATTTGGAACCGCGCCATCTCGCGCACCCATACCCAATCGGAGTCGGCGTCATACTCACAGAACCCATCGGTCACTAACTTATCAAGCCCCTTGCAAGCCCCTTCAAAGGGGATGCCGGTATCGTTGGCGATATAGGCGATTGGGCAGTAATAGGCTCCGATCATGTTGGAGTGAGGGCTGGTCATCAGGTACAGCGCGATCACCTGAGCGGTCGGATCGCCGCGCAATGCTCGCCCGGTTTTCCCTGTCCAGAATTGAGCCGAAACTTTGCCGTAGTCCCTCATGGCGCGTCCTCCCCTTGGGCTGAAACTCGGATCAGCTCATCCAGCGCCATACGCATAAAATCTACGAGGGCGACATACTCCATTAGCGAATCATCTGGAATTGCGGGATAAAAATCGGTGATTCCCGTATAAACCCTTTCCAGCATTTCAACGGGAAGCCGGATTGCGTTTCCGTTCCCGCCCGATGTGCTACAATGAGCCTTCATTGAAAATTCCTTTGTTGCTGTTGCGTTGAATCGGAAAGCCCCTGCGCCGGGGCTTTTTCTTTGCCTACCATAGTCGCTTTTAGATACTGACTCAACAACTCTTAAACCGCTGATTATCAACAAAATAACGGCGTTTCCCCGCTGAAATGGCATGATTTTTTCTCGCTATAGAAGATAATTTTACGGACAATCCATCGCTATGTGCGCTACCGCACATACGCCGCATGACTTGTAATGGTAACTTGTAGCTACTATGATTAACCCTACAAAGGCATCCTGTTTTTCTCTGGGATGCCCCCCCGGATCGGGAGCGGTTAGCGAGGCGGACGGTGCGGCAGGCGCAGCAGCTCTTTGACCGTCACCCGCCCTTCTGAAAGCTGCTCGATGACTTCGGCATAGCGGGTTTCCCCCGTCCACTCCGTTCGCGGAAGTCGGCCCGCCTTGCCCCACTTATTGACGGACGGGTGCTTGACCCGGCAAGCCTTCGCCAGCCGGTTCGTACCGATGATGTGGATCGCACGTTGGATATCGTTCATGACGATTATGGTATCCGATAGCGACTGAAAACGGCAAGATGAGGAGTGATATATGCCTAAGAAAATCCCCGGCCCGCCGTCTGGCGAACACAAAGAATTTGCCGTCCGCTTCCGCGAAGCCTGCTACCAGGCGCGGCACACCATCGGCGAAACCCAACTCGAATTAGCGCGAGCGTTCGAGGTGAAAAGCACCACCATCCACGCCTGGCGGCATGGGATGAAGCTCCCGTCCGCCACGACCGCCCAGCGGATTGCCAATGGGCTGAACGTGTCGTTTGACTGGCTGATGACCGGACGCGGCGATATGCGCCCCGCGCCCGCGACCGCGTCCAAAAAGACCGCACAGCAGATCGAAAAGCTCGATCCGCGCAGCCGCCAGATCTTTGAAGCGATGCTGGATGCGGCGACCAGCGCGGCCACTAAAAACTAGCGGAGGCGTTATTTTTCTGATACATGCGTTTTATTTTCGGGGGGGGGGTGACTGGCATTCCTGGCAGCAGCGAGGCTTAGGTTCTTCTCCCGTCCCGAAAAGGAGCCACTCTAACGAGACTCCCAGTGTCTTAGCCAAGCGAATAACGAATGCCATATCAAGGTGATCAATGTGCGGATTCAAGCGAGAGTGTCCCGGTTAGGTTATAGGTGACTGCTAATGTACAAGTATTTTATAGGAACGGGTTACTTTTGGATACTAAAAAATTCACGGACGGGATCGGCGCTTTGGCACAGGGGTTGACCGGGAATGACACTGTTTGAGCGGATTTCATTTTTGAAACGAGATTCGTTTCACGGCGTTTCAAAAATGAAAGGGTACGAAAATAATCCCTTTTGACGACTGTAATGAGGATGGCGAGAGATGAATCTGTGGATCATGGGGCTGGTGGTGGGGCTGGTGGTGGTGGGGTGCTGGCACGGAGCAAAAAAGACGAAGATGTCGATCTGGTGGTGGCTGATGGGGGCTGCCGTTGCTGCGCCTCCATTGTGGATTGTCGGGGTCGTTATTTTTGCGGTTTCTGGCGCTGCCAGCAGACCTTCGACGCCGGGGATGCCGCCCGACAACGCTTATACCTGCTTGGACTATATTCGCGGCCATTTAGACTGGAAGGATCGTAAATCGCTGCGAATTGAAGGGAAACCGGACACTACGGTTGACGGCAAGCTCGCCACCATCACGATCCACGTCAACGCCAAGAACTCGTTCGGCGCGTATGGCGGGGCGGAATCCTTCATCTGCCAGCTATACAACGGGAAAATCATCACGGCCACAAAGGGGGTTGAATAATTGTAGTTGATTTTTCAGATCAAGCGGGGCTATGCTGAACTCGGAGCTT
This sequence comes from Candidatus Contendobacter odensis Run_B_J11, assembly GCF_000531125.1. Taxonomy (GTDB): domain Bacteria; phylum Pseudomonadota; class Gammaproteobacteria; order Competibacterales; family Competibacteraceae; genus Contendibacter; species Contendibacter odensensis. The sequence continues at coordinate 23,151 of NZ_CBTK010000286.1, forward strand.
GAAAACTCCCGATAGCGGTACCCGCACCCGAAAGCCTTGCGGTTTTTTTGCGCCCTGATCAATGGTCAGGAAGGCGGGGAAATATCCAATACCCTGCGCCGTCTATCGCGGTTTTCAACTTCCTGACCACCTTCTAATGAAGGTAATTGAAAAAACGATAGAGGCTGTACCCATGAACACCCAAATGATCGTCAAGACCTACGAACACGAAGGTCTGTCTCTCAAGGTTCCCTTCACGAATGATGCGTTTTTCAACGCAACCGCTGTGGCTAAACCGTTTGATAGGCGTCCAGTAGACTGGCTGGCGTTGCCGGATACCAAATCCTACATCAATCAAGTGTGTGATTTTCTCACACTTGATAAAAATCAATTAGTTATAACCAAGTTTGGCAACCCAACCGCTGGGGGAGGAACCTGGATGCACCCCAAGCTTGGGGTTCCATTCTCTCGCTGGCTGGATACCCGCTTTGCTATCTGGTGCGACCTGCAAGTTGAATCCATTTTGCATGGTTCCCAAGCCTCCCTACCCCTTCCCACTCCCGCGATTTCCGACGATCCGATCACTCCGGCGCAACAAAGCGCGATCCGGCAGATGGCGACCCGTCGATCCAGGGAGACCGGAAAGTACATTTCCTTTTTCTACACTGGATTGAACGATCATTTTGAGTTGGGAAAATACTCGCAACTTCCCGCCCGCCGGTTTGAAGAGGCCATGGCCTTCCTGGAAGCGATGCCCATTACCAAAGGCAAGCTGGCCCTGCCCGCGCCGGATCAACAAACCTCCGTCTTGCTGCAACAGATTAGCGAGTCGGTCGCCAGGGTAGAATCTGCGGTCACTGCCGCTCCGGCGCGAGAGAAAAAGCCAGCCGTCAAAAATCCGAGACGCGCCGAAGACCTGTCCTTTGTGCGCCTGGATCACCATCAACGCCTGCTCGGCTGGACGGTCGAGCATGACGATGATGAAGTCTGGAATGACGGCTTAGAAGTCGGATTTGGCTTTTCGGAAGAACTCCGAACCCTCTCCCACAACAACGAACGCGAAGCCTACCATGCGCTCTGCGCGGCCCTGCTAGGGCTTCATCGGGAACCCGGTACTGGCGAAAACTGGCGGCAGGGGCGAGGTCAGGAAATGGGCTTTGTGGATGCTATCGCCTGCCTTGCCCTGATCGGGATGCGCGAAGTTCGCATGTCGCCACCCGCCCCGGATGCCTGGCCTAACCCGCTGCGCCGGATTGGCGTCTAACCCTGTCTCGCAGCACCTTAACCGCCTATTGGGCGGTTATTAAATCCTTGCTTTGGTATCCTAAAGATACTATTATTATCACCGTCAACCACGCAAACGAAAAGGAGCAGCAAAGATGAGCGAAACAAAAAAGCCCCTGCATTATCGCTATACCGACGACGATCCCGACGAAGGCTTTGATCAGATCGGCATTGCCAACAGCGCCAAAGACGCCCTTGCAGGAGTTCGACACTGGATTGAGGGTCTGAGCGATAGCGACGCCCCGATGACGGTGGAGGAAACCGAGTCGGGCTATTTCGTCACGATTGATGCGGATTAAGGAGATCGACATGGATTCCAGCCTTGAAACCATTGCTCATGTGGCCGATGCCTGGGCGGATTTGCTTTCCGCGCCGCTCAACTCCCGGCTGCGGGAACTGGCTTGTGATGCCCGCCTTCAAAAAGGGCTGACCGCCGCGATCCTGCTGCGCTCGGAGCGGCTGTTGGCCGAGGCAACCGCTGCCTTGGCGGCTCAGGATGACGAGGATGAAAACGCCCTGATGGCTCCGCTGACGCCGGTCAAGGGCGTCACCCGCGAGGACATCGCCTGGCAACAGAAGTATCGGAACCACCAGCAACATCGCCGCGTGGCAATGTCACGCGCTTAATTCTCACTTTTGGAGACTGAAATGGCACACTTTAATCGCAATCAGAATGAAATTCGCGAATGGAATCCGCCCGCTGATCCTGCCGGGCGCAGGGCATGGATTGCTGCTCGCTACACGAAAGCCCCACAGGTGTCGGATCGGACGGATCGGGTGATCGCGGTGCTGCTGATGGCGCTGATTTTCGGATGCTTCGCCTCGGTCGCTTACGGGATTGGCGGGCTGATTAAGGAGTTCATCGGATGAGCCGCCCACTTTTTTATCTTGACACTGAAATTGAACTGGCGGGCGAGACGAGGCTGTGCAGCGTCTCGTACATCCTGACTGATGACGGCGAGATTGATATTCACAACGTGGTGGCCGGGCGCAGGTTTCAAGCCTGGTATACCGGCCTGGGCGAATACGAGCCGCGTGATGAGCGGATCGATGTGGATGTGACGCAGTTGCTCTCTGCCAAGCAGATCGAAGGTTTTGAACTGAAAATTATCGAGACGATGGAGGCCGCATGAGCGCCACTGCAAAGATTGACATCGCCGCGTCCCACCAGACTCGGCTCGGTTGCAGCAAGATTGCCCAGGCGCTTGGCGTCGGGCGCTACGGCACGGCTTACCAACTCTGGGAGAACTACACCGGTCGCGCTCCCTGGCCGAACATCGGAGGCGACCTGCGGGTCGCGCTGGGCGAGCCGATGGAAGAGGTGCTGCGCCCCTTTGTGGAAAAGAAGCTGGGGCGCATTTTGCGGCGCGACCGCCAAGAGTACCTGCATCCCACACTCCCACTGATCGGGCATGTGGACTACCGCGCCGGACGAGCAATCGGCGAGTTGCAGCGCCCGGTCGTGGACATGAAGACCAGCCTCGGCTTTGGCAGCAAGTCGCGCTTTGGCGCGGACGGCAGCGACGAGGTGGACGCCGATGTGATGCTGCAAATGCAGGGCTACCTGATGCTCACCGGCGCGCAAGTCGCCTACGTCGCCGCCCTGGTCATGGGGCCAGAGCTGAAAATCTACACGGTCGAAGCCGATCCCGAAGTTCACCAGATGATCGAGGCCGGAGTCGCCGAATTCTGGTGGCACGTTACGACCGACACCCCGCCTGCTATCGCCACGCTGGAGGACACGGCGCGCTGCTGGCCGAAGTCCACTCCCGGCACCACGGTACAGGCCACTCCGAATCAGGAGGAACTGGTGACCTCGCTGAACCGGTTGAAAGCGGAAATTTCCGCCAAGCAGGGCAGCGCCGATGCCGCCGAGATGCAGATCAAGGCGGTCTTGGGCGACGCCGAGGCGCTGATCGGAGCGAACGGCAAGCCGATATGCACCTGGAAATCACAATCCAGTACCCGGCTGGATACGACCGCACTCAAAGAGGCGCTGCCCGATGTGGCCGCGCAATACACGAAAACCACTCAAAGCCGGGTGTTCCGGCTGGCGAAGGAGAAAAAAGCATGAATGCCCTGACCCGAATCGAAGTCCCCGCCGTATCCATGATCCCGTTTGACGACATCGCCCGCATGGGCAAGGTCATGGCATCCAGCAAGTTGTTCGGCATCCAGACCGAGCAACAGGCCATCGCGCTGATGCTGCTCTGCCAGGCGGAAAACCTGCATCCGGCGACCGCCATGCGCGACTACCACCTCATTCAGGGGCGCCCGGCGCTGAAAGCCGACGCCATGCTGGCGCGGTTCCAAGCGGCAGGCGGCAAGGTGCAGTGGGGCTGCTACACCGATGAGCGGGTATCGGGAACCTTCACCCATCCCGCCGGCGACAGCATCACGATTGAGTGGACGCCCCAGCGGGCGGTCAAGGCTCAAATCAAGAACGACATGCACTCCAAGTACCCGCGCCAAATGCTGAAAGCAAGGTGCATCTCGGAGGGCATCCGCGCCATTTTCCCCGGCGTACTGAGCGGAATGTACGCCCCAGAGGAGGTGGTCGAGTTAAACGACGCGCCGGTAGCGCCGGTAACGCCTATCGCGCCTACGGGAAGTCGCAGCGCCGCCCTGAAAGCCACGCTGGCCGACAAGTTGAAACCTTTGGGCGAGGCGCTGGATCGGGAGGGGCCAATGCCTGCCGACATGAATCCGATCACTGGCGAGTTGATGGAACCGGAGGTTGACCCGATTGCTGACCTGCTGCTGGCCCTTGCCGAGTGCCAGAGTCAAGAGGAACTGGAAGCCTACCGCGAGGCGGTTGCCGCGCTCAAGAACGGGCTAAAGAAGCGAGCCGTCGCCGCATGGAAGGCCACGCAAGAACGGATAGCCCTTTAACCCTTGATGGGGCGGTTATCAAGGCCGCCCCATGCCCTGAATAATCGCTATCGGAGATTGATATGGGAAACCTGAACGAGAAGTACGCCCGCGTCAAGCGCCTGCAAGACCTGATTCAGCGCGGAAAGATGCTGTGCCTGCCCACCTTGCCGCAAATCGAGGCGCTGGCGTGGCATTTGGCCGTGGAGCTTGAACAGGCGCTGAAAGAACTGGATGAGGCGCAGTCGCAACTGGACGAGGTGACCGCATGACCTGCTCCAGCGGAAAGATCAGCTACGCGACTGCCGCGCTGGCCTGGGACGTGATTCAGATCCGGCTGAGTCAAAAAAGCCGCTACACGCACAAGCGCAAGGGGCTGGAAGGCACGGCGTACCGATGCCCGGAATGCCGCCAGTGGCATCTCACCAGTGCGGATCGGGTGATGCGTAAGCCGCAGCGGGAGCGGGAATCGTGGAAAGGGGAGGCGCGATGATCCTACGCCCCTATCAGCAGGAAGCCATTCAGTCCGTGTGCGACTACGTGGACGCCGGCAACCCCGGCAACCCGCTGGTCGTCGCGCCAACCGGTTCGGGAAAGTCGCTTTTGCAGGCTGGAATCATCCAGCAGTTCCTCGATACCGGCAAAGCCAAGCGGGTGATCTGTCTGGCTCATGTCAAGGAGCTGATCCAGCAGAACCTCGACAAGATGATCAAAATCTGGCCGGAGGCGCATGTCGGAGCGTACTCGGCGGGGCTGGGCAAGTCGGACACGCGCCGGGCGATCCTGTTTTGCGGCATCCAGTCGGTGTGGAACAAGGCCCGCAAACTGGCGTCCACGACCCAGCCGATTGACGTAGTGTTCATCGATGAGTGCCATCGGGTTCCGTTTATCGAGGGCGGCACCTACCGGCGATTCATTGACGACCTGACCGCGCTGAATCCCAAGCTGCGGGTCATCGGGCTGACCGCGACACCGTACCGCTACGTCCCCGGTACCAAGACCCATACGGGCGGCTACCAGTCGCTGATCGTCGGCGAGAACCGCATCTTTACCGATATCGTTTATGACTTGAGCCGGTCGCTGGTCTCGCTGATTCAGGACGACTACCTCGCCGCGCTGTGGCCTACGCCGACGCAGTACCGGGTCAACCTCAAGGGCGTTCGGATCGAGAACGGCGATTACAAAGCCGATCAACTGAACGCCCTCATGGGCAGCGCCGATGTGATCAACGCGATCCTGGATGCGGCGATCCCGCTGGCGCAAGCCGATGATCGCAAACACTGGCTGGTTTTTTGTACCGGCGTCGAAGGGGCGAAATCCACAGCCCAGAACCTACGGGATCGCGGGATCAGCGCCGTGGTGGTGACCGGGGAAACCAGCGCCCGCGACCGGGAGACGGCGATCCGCGAGTTTCAAGCCGGCCAGGTGACCGCGCTGGTGTCGGTCAATACCCTCACCACAGGGTTTGATGCGCCGCTCACGGACTGCCTGATTGTCGCCCGGCCCACATTGAGTCCGGTGATGCACGTTCAGCTATTGGGTCGCGGGATGCGCCCGACCGACGAGAAAATCAGCCAAGAGGACGGCATCCGGCGAGGCTGTCTGGTGCTGGATTTCGTCGGCAATATCGAGCGCCATGGCCCGATAGACTGCCTGAAACTCAAAGGCCCGTCGGTCAAGAAGCAGGAACCGACGAAGGAATGCCCGGCTTGTCACGCCGTGATCCGCATTTTCGCCAGCGTCTGCCCGGAGTGCGGCTACGAGTTTCCAGCCAGGGAACCGGAACCGATTCAGCCGCCCAGCGCGAATCAATCCGCGATTATCGCGGGCATCTCCGATATGAAGCCGCCCGTGCGCTACGCGGTGACCCGTGTCGCCTACTCCAAGCACACCAGCGGCAAGAGCGGCATCCCGACTCTGCGGGTGGACTACTACGATGGATTTTTCCGGCTCGCCAGCGAGTGGGTTTGCCTCGACCACCCCAAAGGCACCTACCCGCGCAAGAAGGCGGAAACGTGGTGGAAAGAACGGATGCCCAAGGTCGTCTCCATGCTGCCGGGAGGCGTCGATCAAGCCATGGACTGGATCAAGACCGGCTACACGCTGAACGCCCCGGAGTTCATCACCCTGCGTACCGCCGCCGAAAAAAGCTACCCGGAAATCGTCCGCTACGAATGGCCGGACGCGCCTCACCCTGCCCTGACCCATCCCCTTTATCGCCAGCCGGAGAATCATCATGTCCCCCTTGCTACGCACCCATGAGGTCGCCGCGCTGCTGGCCGTGTCGCAGGATACGGTCGCCCGGCTGGTTCAGAGCGGGAAGATCAAGCGCTGCTTCCCATCGCCGGGCTGCCCGCGCATCGCCCGCGCCGAAGTGGATCGCTACATCGCTGAAATCAGCGGATCGCCGGCGCCGGCGATCATCGCTCCGGTAGCGCCCTCCCGCCTGACCCGCGCCGAGGCCCGGCGCTTACTGATGAAGGGATAACTCATGGATCAAGAAGCGCTGATCAACGCACTGAAAGCCTACGGCCCGATCACGGCAGCCCGGCTGGCCGAGAAAACCGGGGTGCCTCTCCAAGTCATTGCCCAAAAGTTGCGAGTGCTGTATTTCGGCGGACAAACGATAGCTCGCTGCGAAACGCGCAGCGCAGTCTGGAAGCCTATTTTCATATGGTACGTCCCCGGTTACGGGAGGCCCATTGAAACAGGCCGAGCCAAGCGTGAACGAAGGGACGCCTCTGGAACATTTGGAATTCTGGACGAGGATTTACGCTGGATGCAGGAACAACGGGATCGCGCCGCCGCCCGTAAAAAACGGTACGCCACTTTAGAGAGGATTTCATCATGACCCCTTCAATCAGTCAGGTTAATTTAATCGCCGGCATTTTGCGGGTCTTGGAAGAAGCGGGCTATCCCGGACTGATTCCCCGGCAGTTCAACGCGGTGATCGCGGCAGCGGATTCGATTATAGAGGCGCTGGCGACGCCAGAGCGGACGGTCACGCCGGGAATGGGACTGACGGCTTGGCAGGCGTCCGATCAGACCGGCCTGTCCTCGAAGTACATGGCCTGGGTGCTGACCGGTTCCGCTCACCCCTCGCGTCGCTGCGACTACCCGCACGACTCCGATGATTTTGGCCGCTGCCTGGGGCTGCTCGCTGCGGTTCCAGAGTTCCGGCAGTCGCTGCATAAAATGGCATCCTGCGGGCAGCAGTGGCAGGCGCTGATCGGCGAGTGGTCGGTACTGGAAGCGATGATGGAGGCAGGACGGCATAAAGAGGTTTTAGCGCGCATCCGAGATATGACGTATTGATTTAATAGTCTCTTTAGGCTACTATTTTAGCTGCTTTTGGGTCAGGAGAATGTTATTGTGGACATTGCGCGAAAGATTTAGACGAAAATGGGCTGTTTCCTGAAGAACGATGTGATCTCGTAAATAATGGAGAAATGATGAAAACCATGACGCCTTATGTCAGAAGATATTCATTTGTGTATGCTGGTACGGAAGGGCAAATAGAGAAATCAGAGAGTTATATCTTTGTGAGATGGAGGAGTATATCAAAACATCTTCTAACCCTCGAAGGAGGATTGTACGAGAAAGTGATTGATGTATTGATTGAAAACGATGAGGTGGAATTTAACAAAGCCACCCATCGGTTTGATTTGTTTCGGAGTCCACGCTAACGGAAGGGCAGCCGCAAAGCTTGATCCAGATAGCCGGGCGCGATGCGGAATCCGCAAAAGCCGCGTGGAACGCCCGATCTATGATTTTTTAGCTGTTTTTGGTGGTTCCCGCTTTGAAAGAGGCAGGATTTTTACCCGGATTAGCGTAACTTTAGGCTACTATAACGGGGATTCTGCTCAGGAGCCCCCCCGCATGGCCTATCGTCAAAAAGGCTCCCCGTTCTACTGGGTGAGTCTGACCGCCCCGGACGGTCGCAAAGTTCGCCGCAGCACCAAGACCAGCAACGCCCGCGAGGCCCGCACCATCGAAGCCCGCTGGCGTACCGAACTGGCTGCCAGTGCGAGTCAACCCGCCCGCCCGCCGATCACTCTCGGTACCGTCCTCAAGTTGTACCTCGACTCCAGCCGCGCCAAAAAGTCACACCGGGAAGATGTCATCCGATCCACCACGCTGCTCAGTCACCTCGGCGACGTGGATGCTTACACCCTGTCCGGCTCGGACATGCAGCGGTATGTCTCCGAACGCGGCGAAAAGGTCAGCCCGTCCACGATCAATCGGGAACTGGCGTTGCTCAGTGTGGCCGTTAATCGCGCCCAGGTCGGCGGCTACCCGATTCCGAACCCGGTACGCGGCCACAAACAGCGCGAGCCGGAAGGGCGCTTGGACTGGTTGACGGAGCAAGAGGCTGTGGCGCTGCTGGCGGGCGCACGGCTCTCAGACGCCCTGTACCTGGCCGACTGGATTACGGTCGCGCTGCACACCGGCCTGCGGCATGGCGAGATCAACGGGCTGCGCTGGGAGGACGTGAAAAATGGGAGTGTGTGGATTGACGGGCATCGCACGAAGTCCGGCAAGCGCCGGGTGTTGCCGTTGACGCCGGATGCGCTGGCGGCGATTGAGCGCCAACCCCGGCGAGCGGAGACGGTGTTCAGTCATGAGGGCGGTCGCCCGATCCGCGACGTGCGTACCGCGCTGGCGAGGGCGTGTCAGCGCGCCGGGATTCGGGTCATCACCCCGCACCTGTTGCGCCACACTTGCGCGAGTTGGCTGGCGCAGCGCGGCGTCCCGCTCTACAACATCCGGCTCTGGCTCGGCCATTCCACGCTGTCCGTGACCGAGCGGTACGCCCACTTAGCTCCCGAACATCTGGTGGACTGTGTGGCGGCACTCTCGTCTCAGACTAAATCTGGCCTAAATCTGCCGGTAGGGCTTCCCGACAACGTAATCCCCATCCGAAAAGCGCAATAAAATCATGGTGCCGGGAGAGAGACTCGAACTCTCACGACCTTGCGGCCGGTGGATTTTGAGTCCACTGCGTCTACCGTTCCGCCATCCCGGCGCGGGATTAATTGTGATTATTAAGCATTTTCCACTACCGGGCAAGGCCAGCCACGATCGTTGCCTGACCTGGACTCATGAGGATGCCGGTTGCAATCAGCGCGGATGGCCTCAACCAGGTAGGCAAGCGACATGATATTGACGCTCAAGGCGTTGAAAGCAGAATTACTCTTGCTGTTAGCAGCGGTAATCTGGGGCTTCGCTTTTGTCGCCCAGCGGGTCGGTATGGAGCATGTCGGCCCCTTTACCTACAACGGGGTTCGCTTCATGTTAGGTGCCTTGTCGCTACTGCCGCTACTCTTGCTCAATCGGCGGTCCGCCATTTTGAGGGTGGATCACTGGCGATCAATCCTGAGCGGCGGCCTGTTGGCAGGTCTGTTGCTCTTTGCCGGCGCCTCGCTGCAACAGATCGGCATCGTCTACACCACTGCGGGCAAGGCCGGCTTTATCACTGGGCTGTATGTGGTCATCGTGCCGTTGATCGGCCTGCTATGGGGACACCGAACTCCCTGGAGTACTTGGGCCGGCGCGGTGCTGGCGGTGATTGGCCTCTACCTGCTGACCTTAGCCGACGATCCAACCTTGGCCTATGGCGACGGGTTGGTACTACTTGGCGCGTTGTTCTGGGCCAACCATGTGCTGGTGATTGGCTGGCTATCCGGGCGACATGACGAGCCGGTACTGCTGGCCTGCCTGCAATTTATCATTTGCGCGGTGCTGAGCCTGGTGGTGGCAATCGTCACCGAGCCGATCAGCCTGGATGGGCTACGGGCGGCGGGGTTACCGATCCTGTACGGGGGTCTGCTGTCGGTTGGAGTTGCCTACACTTTGCAGGTGGTGGCCCAGCGCGATACCCCACCGGCCCATGCGGCGATCATTCTCAGCCTGGAAACCGTATTTGCAGCGCTTGGTGGCGGGTGGTTGCTGCACGAAACCTTGTCGGGACGCGGGATTGTGGGGTGTGTGCTGATGTTTGCTGGTATGTTACTGTCACAACTAAGTATCGGTAAAGCACAACCGCAAATTCCGGTTGAACCCGTTATGAAGACAGATGATGAGGTGTGATGTTGAATTTCAGGATTGCAGCGCTTCGACCCATCATCCGTTCTGCTAAAATTCCGGGCCGTCCAGCCTCTATTAACTAACTGAAATCGGGAGTGGCCATGAAGGAAATCTACTTGGGACGCCAGCCGATTTATGAGGCAAATTTCCGGTTGGAAGGTTATGAGCTGTCCTATCATCCCACCGATGCCGAAAACGCCGGTCTGCTCGATAGTGAGCTATCCAGCTCGCAAGTATTGTTCGACACCCTGGCTGAGGTTGGGCTGGAGCGGCTGGTCGGTTCTGGCAAGGCGTTTTTGAGCGCCGCCCGCGAACTGATCGTGCAGGGGTATTTGCAGCACACCATCGTTTCCTCACCGCAAATGGTGTTCCAAATCAGCACCGATATCATGGTGGATACGCCATTGATAGACGCGCTACGCGCCCTACGCCAGCAGGGCTACCATTTTTTGCTGGACAACTATGCCGACAACGAAGCCTATCGAGCGTTGCTGGATGTTGCTGAATATGCACGGATCGATATGGTGACCACTCCAGCTTCGGAGGCGCACCGGATCATCACCCGGCTGCAACAGCGTGGTGTGGCGCTGATCGCCGGGGGGATTGAAGATCAGGAAGTTCTGGAGTCGTGCCAGGCGCTGCGTTTCAACTTCTTTCAGGGACGCCATTTTTCCCAGCCCCGCCTGCTCAAATTCAAAGGCATTTCCACCAATCATCTGACGGTTCTGCGGCTGATTAGCGCGCTCAATCAGCCGGACGTCGACATGAAGACGATTGAAACCGTGATCGCTCAGGACGTTTCCTTGAGCTATAAGCTGCTGCGCTACATCAATTCGGCCTACTTCAATCTATCGCGACGGATCGATTCCATCCAGCGCGCAGTAACCTTGCTGGGCTTACGCAATATCCGCTCCTGGGCCACTCTGCGTTCAATGTCCGCCATGGACAATACCCGCGACGATTTACAGACCATCGCCCTGGTTCGCGCCAAGATGTGTGAGGAATTAGCGGCGCAGTTGGGGTTAAAACAGCGCGAAATGGGCTTCACCGTAGGGCTGCTGTCGGTACTGGATCTGGTCGCGCAGGCGCCGATGTCCGATGTGTTGGCGACATTGCCGCTGGATGATGAGATCAATGCCGCCTTATTGCGCCATGAAGGGCTATTGGGCAAGGTTTTGGCGTGTACTCTCGCTTACGAGCAGTGTGACTGGGCCACATTGACCACGCTGGGATTGGATGCTGAGCAGGTCAACGAGGTTTATCTGACGGCTTTAGCGGATGCCTATAAATCCAGCTATGAGCTTCTGCGTGGCTGATCGGGCCATCACTCGATGGGGTATGCCAGGTGGTCATGGTTCCCTATCCGGTTCGAACCGTTCTCCTTTGCCGGCTGGATCGGTCGTCGAACCGGTTGCGCTGGGATGAGCATCAGGCGCGTTGTCCTGCTGTTCCTGGTACCAACACTGGTAACACAGTCGCAGACCGCCTTGGTTCACAAAGCCAGCCGGCGGGCCAAACTGTCCACACTGATCACAAATCAGGTAGCTGCTGACCATCTTTAGTCTCCTTCTACTCATTCTAAATGCCATGATACTCGCCTAACTCGTCACCGGCGTGGTGGGTTAAGCAGCACCCGCTCCCGGTTGATTCTCCCTTTCAGGCGCAGCCGGTATCACCGGAATACGGGTTGAATGATTGCCGGGGGCGCAGTTTTCCATTAGCTTTACGCTGTCTAAAAATATTTATGGCGATGCTGGTGGCAAGACCGGCACTTGTCCCTGCCATCTTTGCAATGACCCGGCGATCCCGCCGCTCCGAAGCATGAGGAAACATCTCGATGAAAGTTAATGTCAGCGTTGAGGCTACCGCCCAGGAAATGCGCGAGTTTCTGGGGCTGCCCAACATACAGCCTCTACACGACGATATCCTGAAAAAAATGCGTGACAGTGTGCAGCGTGGCGTACTCAATCTCGATGCGCTGAGCATGTTCAAACCCCTGCTACCGGCTCAATTTCACTCGATGGACATGGTGCAGAAATTCTGGGAAGCCTTCGCTAAGGCCGGCGGCGGATCCAACAAGGATGAAGCCGAACGGAAGGCCGATTCGTCAGACGAGTCTGATTCGGCCGGAGTGCGCAACGGTGCTGAAAAATCAGCATAATACCCGCCTGAACGAGAACGCCTGGCAACCGGAGGGAACGGATATGGCGAACAAGATTCTGGTGGTGGACGATGAACCCAATATCGTCCTGTCCCTGGAATTTCTGATGAAACAGGCGGGGTTTCAGGTGCGCACTGCCTCCGACGGCGAGGCGGCGCTGGCGGCTATCGCGGCAGAACCCCCCGATCTGGTGCTACTCGATGTGATGATGCCGCGCAAGAATGGCTACGAAGTGTGTCAGGCTATTCGCGCCAACCCAGCTTGGAAAGGTACCCGGATCATCATGCTGACTGCCAAAGGCCGCGAGGTGGAACGGGAAAAGGGCTTGGCGCTCGGCGCGGACGATTACATCACCAAGCCGTTCTCGACCCAGGAAGTGGTAGAACGGGTCCGCGAGCTGCTGGCGGAAGCGGACTGAACCGCCATGGACTACCGGCGGAAGCTCTGGCTGCTCTGGCTGATTCCAGTCGGTTTGACCCTGTCCTTGCTGATTGGGCTGGGCTGGTTGCTGTTCCCGGTGGTACCGGACCCCGACCAGCGTGACCAGACCCTGCTATGGTTGGCGTTAGCGGCGTTCGCCATAGTCGGCGGAACCACCGCAGCTTGGGCCATGCTCGACTGGTACTGCTTCATTCCGCTCGGCGTGCTGGCGCGTGGCGCTCAGATTATCACCCGCAGTAATCCCGGTTATGCGGTGGAACTGCCCCGCCAACATTGGCTGGGACTCTTTCCCACCCGGTTGCAGGAACTGGGCGAAGCCTTGCACAAGGCCCGGCGCGAAGTCGCTGCCGCCACAGCCATTGGCACCCGCGAGATTGAAGAGCAGAAAGCGTGGCTGGAAACGGTGCTACGCGAGCTGTCCGAAGGGGTATTAGTCTGTGATGGCGAAGCGCGCATCCTGCTTTACAACCCGGCGGCAGCGAAACTGCTGCCCAATCGCGAAGCGCTGGGACTGGGCCGTTCGCTGTATGACTTGTGGACCCGCGCCCCCATCGAGAACACCCTGCAATTGCTGGGCTACCGCCAACAGACCGCCAGCGACGGTAAATCGGTCAGCGACGCCGAATTCGTCTGCGCCACCGTCGATGACGAAACCATGTTCCAGTGCCGAATGAGCCTGTTGCCGGACACGGCCGAACGGGCGTCCACCTTCGTTATTACCTTCCGTGACGTGACCCGGCAGATTGACCGCTCTCTGCTCAAGACTCGCACCGAGGATCTGCGCCAGCCGCTGGCTAATTTGCGGGCAGCGGCAGAAACCGTCATGAATTTCGCCGATATGGATCAGGCGCAGCGCCATGCGTTTCAGCGGGTGATCGTCGAGGAGAGCGAACGCCTGAGCCAGCGTTTACAGCAGATGACGCTTGAACTGCGCCACTTGTACGCCAACAGTTGGCCGATGAATGACGTGTATTCCACCGACCTGATCGGCAGCGTCATCCACCATCTGCAACACCAGGATGGCTTGCGCGTCACCATGATCGGGATGCCGCTATGGCTGAATGTGGATAACCACTCGATCATGCTGTTGCTGGAGCACCTGATTGAACAACTGCATGCCGACGCGATCAGCAATACCTTTGAAATCGAATGCCTGTTGGGCAACCGGCGGATTTACATGGATATCCTCTGGCCTGGCAAACCGGTGCCTGCCGACCGGCTGGAAGGTTGGTTGAACGAGCATGTGCGGGATTTGGTGGGTGCCACCACGGTGGGCGAAGTGTTGCGGCGGCATAACAGCGACTTATGGAGCCAATCCCACCGCCGTCCGGGCTATGCCCTGCTGCGATTGCCGCTGCCAGCCTCCGCGCGACAATGGCAGGAACCCGCCCAGGAACTGCCGGATCGTCCAGAATTCTACGATTTTGCGCTGGCTGAGCATCGCGAGGGATGGAACGATCTACTGGATTACCCGTTGGCGGCGCTCAGCTATGTGGTGTTCGATACTGAAACGACCGGATTGTCTCCCTCCAAGGGCGACGAGATTATCCAGATCGCGGGGGTGCGTATTGTCAACCGCCGGGTGCTGGCCGGCGAGAACCTCGACCTGCTGGTCAACCCCGGCCGACCGATTCCCAAGGCATCGATCCGCTTCCACGGCATCACCGACGAGAGGGTCAAGGATAAGGCCGGCATCGCGGTAGTGCTGCCGCAGTTCCGCGCTTTTGTCGGCGACGACCGCACCGTCCTGGTGGCGCACAACGCCGCTTTCGATATGAAATTCCTCAAGCTCAAGGAGCAGAAGACCGGGGTCCGCTTCGGCAATCCAGTGCTGGATACCCTGCTGCTGTCCGGTTACCTGCATGATTACACCGACGATCATGATCTGGATGCCATCGCCGACCGATTGGGTGTGGAGGTGCATGATCGCCACACTGCGCTGGGTGACTCGCTGGTAACGGCGCAGGTGTTTCTCAAGCTGCTGGATTTGCTGGAAGCGCAAGGGATTAAGACCCTCGGCCAAGCGCTGGCGGCATCCGACAAGATGGTGGAAATTCGCAAGACTCAGGCAAACTTTTAACCCATGCGGCAACAATCGAAGGAATCCATCATTATTCTGTTCATCAGCGCGGTGCTGGCGCTGAACTACCCGTTTTTGGGCCTTTTCGATCGCACCTGGATGCCGTTCGGGATACCGCTGCTCTACCTTTACCTCTATCTGGTCTGGTTCCTCATCATCGTACTGCTGATCGCGATCGTAGAGCGCTCGAAAGTCCGCGAACCGAATGAGCATGGCGAATCTGGCCCCTCTGCACCCGCCCCAGCGGCGGAACCGGCATCTCGAATAGACACTGCGGTCAAGGCAGGCGGTGGCAACGGGTCGGTAGAGTTGCCCTGATGTTAGGTGACGGCGTGATCATCGCCAGCGCCCTGGTGTATATGGGGTTGCTATTCGGCATTGCCTATTACGGCGACCAGCGGGCGGATGCGGGACGCTCGATCATCGCCAACCCCTACATCTACACACTGTCGTTGGCGATTTACTGCACCGCCTGGACTTTTTACGGCAGTGTCGGCTTGGCGGCGGCCAGCGGAGTGGATTTCCTGCCGATTTATCTGGGACCCACCCTGATGGCGGTGCTGTTCTGGTTCGTGCTGCGGCGTATCGTGCGGATTACCAAGGCGCACCGCATCACCTCCATCGCCGATTTTGTCGCATCCCGTTACGGCAAAAGCGGCCTGTTGGCAGGCATGGTTACTGTGATCGCCGTGCTGGGCGTTCTGCCCTACATCTCTATCCAATTGAAGGCCATTGCCACCAGCTTCAACGTGCTGCGCCTTTATCCAGCGGTGACGATGCCGGCGGCCTCGGCGCAACAGGCGGTATGGATGGACACTACCTTCTATGTGGCGCTGGTGTTGGTGGTGTTCGCTATCCTGTTTGGCACCCGCCATATTGATAACACCGAGCGCCACGAAGGCATGGTGGCGGCGGTGGCGTTCGAGTCCCTGTTCAAGCTGGTGGTCTTCGTGCTGGTCGGCGCGGTGGTGACTTTCGGTATGTTCAACGGGCCTGGCGACCTGTTCCGGCAAGCAGCAACACAGCCGAATTTAGCCGCACTGATGCGCTTCGATGTGGTGCCAGGCGGTTACGGCGGCTGGCTGTCGCTGACCTTTCTGGCGATGATGGCGTTTCTGTTCCTGCCCCGCCAGTTTCAGGTGCTGGTGGTAGAGAATGTTGATGAGACCCACCTCCGCAAGGCGATCTGGCTATTCCCGCTCTATCTGTTGCTGATTAATCTGTTCGTGTTGCCGATAGCGCTCGGCGGGCGGCTGATCTTCAGCAATGGCGGTGTGGATGCCGATACTTTCGTGCTGGCGCTGCCGATGGCTCAGCATCTGCCTGATTTGGCGTTACTGGTATTTCTGGGTGGGTTATCGGCGGCGATCAGCATGATCCTGTTTGAGACCGTCACCCTGTCCACCATGGTCTGCAATGATCTGGTGATGCCGATCCTGCTGCGCGCCAATCCGCGCTGGCTGGCGGGTCGCGCCGATCTGTCCGGTTTGCTGCTGGGGATTCGGCGCACCGGTATTGCGGCAGTTATCCTGCTCGGCTACCTGTACTTCCGCTTTGTCGGTGAAAGCTACGCGCTGGTGGCCAGCGGCCTGATCTCTTTCGCTGCCGCTGCCCAGTTTGCCCCACCGATTCTGATCGGTTTGTACTGGAAGCGCGCCAGCCGTCTGGGTGCACTCATTGGACTCAGCGGCGGCTTCCTGATATGGGCCTATACCCTGCTGCTGCCGGCTATGGCCCATTCCGGCTGGATCAGCGCCGCCTTCATCGAGCATGGCCCGTTCGGGTTGGCGATGCTGAAGCCCTACGCGCTGTTCGGGCTGGCCGGTCTCGACCGGTACATGCACGCGGTGTTTTGGAGCATGTTGTTCAATATTGGGGGTCTGGTACTGGGATCGATGCTGGGCAAGCCGGATACCATCGAGCAGGTGCAAGGCAGTCAGTTCGTCGGCATTCTCGAACGCAAGCGTCACGACGGCGACTCGCTGCTGTGGCGGGGCGTGGTGGAAACGGCGGAGTTGCACGAGTTGCTGGCGCGTTTCATCGGGCCGCACCGCGCCAATGAGGCTTTCGACCGCTATGCCCGTGAACACGATACCGATTCGCTGCAAGCCGATTCACGGCTGATCCACTACACCGAGCGGTTGCTGGCTGGGGCGATTGGCGCGGCTTCGGCGCGGGTGATGATCTCCTCCATCGTGATGGGCGAGGTACTCAGCATCGAAGAGGTGATGACCATTCTTGACGAGAGCACTCAGGTGATCGAGTACAGCCGCCGGCTGGAGCAGAAATCCCGCGAACTGGAAGCCGCCTCCGCCGAACTGCAAGAGGCTAATAATCGCCTGCGCGCACTGGATCGGCTGAAAGACGAGTTTATTTCCACCGTCACCCATGAGTTACGTACCCCGCTGACCTCGATTCGCGCCTTCTCGGAAATCCTGCTGGCCAACCCGGACATGGAGGCCGAGCAGTGCAGCAAATTCCTCGGCATCATCGTCAAGGAGAGCGAGCGACTGACCCGGTTGATCAATCAGGTGCTGGACATGGCCAAGATTGACTCCGACCGGGTTGAATGGCGCATTGATCAAGTTGACCTGCGGGCGCTGATCGAAGATGCCATCAATTCCACTAGCCAACTGTTTCGCGACAAGGCGGTAGTGCTGCAAGCCGAATTGGGCCACCATCCGGTGATGGTGGCCGGCGATCACGACCGCCTGACGCAGGTGATCATCAATTTGCTCTCAAATGCGGTGAAGTTTTGCCCCGAACAGAGCGGCGAAGTCATCATTCGCCTGCCGTCGCTCGCAGATACCTGTCGCATCGAGGTGATTGATAACGGCCCTGGCATTGCCCGCGACCAGCACAAGCTGATCTTCGAGAAGTTCCACCAGGTCAACGACGTCCTCGCTGGTAAACCCAAGGGTACCGGTTTGGGATTACCGATCAGCCAAAAGATCGTCGAGCATCACCACGGACATATCTGGGTGGAGAGCGAGATCGGGCAGGGCGCTACCTTCATAGTGGAACTGCCCCGGAATGGGTAATGCCTGATTCGCCATTCAGTGGGTCGTGCCGCCGCTCGATCATGGGACGGATTCCGTAATGAAGATCGGGGCAGTTGTGAACGCGGTGACCCAACTGTAGCAGTCGGATACCCAGCCGGTAGTGTCCTGCCGAACTGCGTTCGACAAAGTCGTGTTCGATCAGCGACGCCAGGATACGGAAAGCGGTAGAGGGGTGCAGCCGGGTGATATCGGACAAGGTCTTGAGGCTTACCGGATCATCATACGCGGCGATGGCGTCCAACAGCCGGGACGCCCGGGTAATCACTTGAATCGAGGACGTTGCCTTGGCAGCCATTCTGAATCCTAACGTGCGGTAACTTATTCATGCTTCATGGAATTGCCGTCAATATATTGCATTGCACCATAAAATACTACCGCTTCGCGATGGCGTGGCGCGTCAGGGTGTCCCAGCCATGAAAGCCTATCTCGATCTGCTGCGGCAGGTGCTGGAGGAAGGAGTCCACAAATCCGACCGAACCGGAGTCGGAACGCTAAGCCGGTTCGGGGCGCAACTACGCTTCGATTTGAGTACCGGGTTTCCGCTGGTGACGACCAAGAAGCTGCATCTGCGCTCGATCATTCACGAGTTGCTCTGGTTCCTGCACGGTGATACCGATCTCCGCTATCTGCATGAGCATGGTGTCACCATCTGGGATGAATGGAGCGACGCCGATGGCGATCTGGGGCCGATTTATGGCAAGCAATGGACCGCCTGGGAAGCCAACGATGGTCGGCGCATCAATCAACTGGCGAACGCCATTGAATTGTTAAGGAGCGATCCGGATTCGCGGCGGATTGTGGTATCGGCATGGAACGTCGGCGATCTGGATCGAATGCGATTATTGCCCTGCCATGTGCTGTTCCAGTTCTACGTCGCCAATGGCGAGTTGTCCTGTCAATTGTACCAGCGCAGCGCTGATCTCTTTCTTGGAGTGCCGTTCAATATCGCCAGCTACGCGCTGCTGACTCACCTGGTCGCGCAACAGACCGACCTCCGGGTGGGTGAGTTCGTCTGGACTGGCGGCGACTGCCACCTGTACCTGAATCATCAGGATCAAGCCCGTTTGCAGTTGAGCCGTGAGCCCTATCCATTGCCGCATCTGCTCATTCACCGCCGGTCAGAGGCGCTCGCCGAATACCGCTATGAAGATTTTGAGATCGTGGGCTACCAGGCGCATCCCGCGATTAAGGCAGCGGTGGCGGTGTGAATTGAATTGGCGGGTACTGCTGAATCCGCTTGACGATCAGCGTAAATTATGTTGCGATGCAACAAATCAATAAACCGTGACTTAATAAATCAAAATCGGGACGAGGACATTCTCATGACAACGATCAACCGGATACTGGAGCGCAATCAGATGGCGAATCTGCTGGCTTTGCAATGCATGTTGCGAATCAGTGGGCTACTGGGCATCGGTATACTCAGTTCGGTACGCAAGAATCTGGACACTTATCTACTCTGTTTGCAACACAGCACCGATTATGTGAGGCAATCCCGGATCGGCGATTCGCCAGACCAGCTTGTGGCGGGCTACGCCGATGCCATGACCGAATGTGTCGATAAATCCTGGCAGGATTTCCGCAACAACCTCCAGATTCTGTTGCTGACCCAGGATGAGGCGTTGATCTGGGTCGCCCGGATTGATAAGGCGTTACTGGAAGGTTAACGGACCGAACCGAGGGCACGGCAGTATTCAGGAAATGAGGGCCGTTTCCTGCCATTTGCGCACGGCGTTGATCAAGTAAAGACCTCGCGCTTCGGCTAAATCAGCGCGAGTCAGCACCCGTTCCCGGATTCGTCCAATGGTCAGCAATTTTCCCCGGAAAGTGCCCGCCAGCAAACCGCTCATCACTGGCGGAGTCACCCAGTCACCCGCTCGATCCTCCAGCACCACATTTGCGGTACAGGCTTCCGTCAGTTCTCCGCGTTCGTTCCACAGGATAACCTCGTCGCAATCCGGGCGGGTGGCGCGGGCCGCATCGTAGATCTCGCGCCGGGTGGTTTTGTGATACAGCCAGATCATGCCGGAATCAACCGGTTCCCTGGCTAACCCAACCCGCACCGGCTGCGGCAGCACCCCCCGCTCCAGCGGCTCCACCTCCAGCGAAAAGGCGCCGTTCAGGTTGATCCGCAGTCGAACCTTGCTCGCCTGGTTGAGGGTCAACGCCCGATTGGCCAAACCGGCCTCGATAGCGACCCGGTCGAGCGGAACATTGAAATAAACGGCGGTATCCGCCAACCGCGCCCAATGTTCCGCCCACAGAAAATAGCCGCTGTCCGGTTCCCAGAGCAATGCCTCCAGCAACTGAAACCACGGGCGCGGTGTGGTCAGCACCCGCGCTTTCAAGCGGCATTCCTCATACTCGCTGGCGGTGTCCGAATCCCACACCAGGCCGCTGCCTACCCCATAGCCGGCCTGTCGTCGCTCGCGATCCACCAGCACGGTGCGAATGGCAACACTGAATCGCGCCTGGCGGTCGGGGCCGATAAAGCCGATGGCTCCGGTGTACACGCCGCGCGGCTGCGGCTCCAGTTCCCGGATGATTTCCATGGTGCGCACCTTGGGCGCGCCGGTAATCGAGGCGCAGGGGAACATCCGCGCCAGAATCTCAGTTACGGAAGTCGTTGTTCGGGCGGTAACGGTAGAGGTCATTTGTAACAGGGTCGGGTAGCGCTCCACCTCAAATAAACGGGGTACGGCGACGCTGCCTACTTGGGCTACCCGACCCATATCGTTGCGGATCAGGTCTACGACCATCAGATTTTCAGCCCGATTTTTTTCGGACTGCCGCAATCCGGCGATGCAAGCCTCGTCTTCCGCCAGAGTACGCCCGCGCATCGCGGTACCTTTCATCGGCTTCGCGCTCAGCCGATGGCCGTCCAACTGGAAAAACAGTTCAGGCGATGCCGATCCGATCACGAAGCGGCCGGTATTGATAAAGGCGGCGTACTCAGCTTGCTGCGCCGTCGCCAGATGGGTAAACAGCGCCCATGGATCGCCGTCAAAATCAGCGTGCAGCGGGAAAGTATAGTTGACCTGGTAGCTGTGGCCGCGTGCGAGGTAGTCCTTAATGCGGGCAACCGCCCGCTCATAATCGGCGCGGCTGAGCGCGGGTTGCCAGGGACCGACCGTATAGGCGTCGGGCGCGAACTCGTTACTTATCAGAGATTGCCAATCGTGGATCGGCTCCGCCTGCGCATACAGGCCAAACCAGAGCAGCGGTAAATCCGGAGCGGGCTGATGCACCGCGAGATCATAGGCAGCGGCGGCTTCATAGCTGATGAAGCCAGCGGCATACCGGCGGTGTTGGGTCACAGCGGTTTCGATGGTGTGCAGCGCCGGAACCACTTCATCCGCCCGCCGCGCCACCACGATCTGCACCGGATGAGCGAACCGGAATCCACGCCGGCCATCCTGAATGCATACGGTGTTCGCTATGGCGTCGGTCCGGTCGCGAGAATCAGCGCTCACTTCGACCGCATCATTGCGTTTTTTCAGGTCGGTAAATCGCATAGTGCCCGGTAAAGGTCATCGCCGGTTCGCCGTCAGCGCGGATGATCACCTCAACTGTCCAGCGGGTCTTGCCGCGCTGGCGGTAGTGGCTGATAAAGCGTTCGGTTACCTCGGCGTCCGGGCGCACGCACTCCGCCACGATTCCCTCGCGTACTGGCTTCAGAAACTTCAGGGTGCTGTCGGTGATCACGATCTCGGCGGTCTCGCCATGCTCACGCAAAGTAACACGGGTCAGCGCCCAACCGGTCAGCGCGGCGATGGCCGCCATGGATCCACCAAAGGCGATGCCTTTATCGTTGATATTCGGCGCCAGCGGCGCAACCAGCGTCAGTCCGGTATCGTCACAGCGCTCCAGTCGAGCCTGCATCGCCTGAAACAGCGGGACATGATGGTTGAGAAAATCGTTGATTTCCTGCTCATAGGACATGAAGGTTCCTCTAGGATAGGGGGATAGCGCGGTCGTAAAGAAAATCTGCGGCTATTTTCGTCTTTTTTGGGCCGTCGTGGTCTACAGATTCGCAAAACCGATATTAGGAGAAATTTATGCTTGAAAAACCCGCTGTCACTCAGGTCGTCATTGCCGATTTGATCGCCCGCCGCTGGAGTCCGCGTGCGATGAATCCGGATCAGCCAGTCAGCCGCGAACAGCTTTTGGCACTGCTGGAAGCGGCTCGCTGGGCGCCGTCCTGCTTCGGCGATCAACCGTGGCGCTATCTGGTCTGGGATCGGTTCCGCAATGCCGCCGCCTGGCAACAGGCGTTCGAGTGTCTGGCCGAGGGTAATCAAGAGTGGGTTAAAAATGCATCGCTATTGCTGCTGGCAGTAGCTGCGCCGAATTTCGGCCACAATGGCAAGCCGAACCGCTGGGCGCAGCACGACACCGGCGCAGCCAGCGAAAATCTTTGCCTGCAAGCAGCTGCGCTGGGGTTGGTAGCGCATCAGATGGGTGGTTTTGACCCGGAATCGGCTAAAACCCGCTTCAATATTCCCGCCGATCATGTCTGCATGGCGATGATTGCGGTGGGTCATCCGGCACCGGCCGAGGTGCTGCCGGGGGTGTTGCGAGAGCGCGAACAGGCGCCACGGGAACGTAAGCCGCTTGCCCAAATTGTCTTCGAGGACGGTTGGAACCAGAGCCTTCAGCAGACTTAAAGGCTGGATAAAATGGCGTACCCCAACTGTTGGGGCACGCCGTGCGCGCCCTACTTTCCTCTCTGAGATCGCTATGCCCATAACCACGTCTGATCGGCGCTCCAACCGGGGGGCCAGCCGCTATTTGTTCCGTTCACTGCTGTTTTTGCTGGTGCTGGCAGCGCTGGGCGCGTTTTTCCACCAGCCCCTCATCGCCGCATTCCTGACCAATCCCTATCTGAATGGCACGATTGCGGTCGCGTTCCTGTTCGGGGTGGCCTACACCCTCAAAGCAATGGCCGGTACGCTGCTCGATGTCCGCGCCGCCGATCAGGCCGCCGAGGTGGCGCTCAAGGCACGCCGCCATGAACTGCCGCTCAGGCAGGCTGATGAGGCGTTGCTGGGGGTTATACAGCGGCGTGGGGTGAGCGATTTTCTGCATAAGGTTCACCGGGTTATCGGTCACGGCGACGCCACTGCCACCCTGCCGTATCTGCTTGATTCGCTGGCAACACGCGGCGATGACCAGCGGGCACTGGTGCGTTATCTGGTCGGGGCACTGGTGTTGTTAGGCTTGATTGGCACCTTCTACGGCCTGCTGCTGACGATTGCCGGGGTGCGCGATGTCATTGGTGGCCTGGCGACCGAGAAGGCGACCGATACCATGACCCTGATCGCCAACTTCAAGGATCGGCTGGCTGCGCCGCTCGGCGGGATGGGCACCTCGTTCTCGGCCTCGCTGTTCGGGTTGATGGGCGCGCTGGCGCTGGGTTTCCTGGAACTGCAACTGTTCCACGCCCAGAACGATCATCATTCCCAGTTGGAGGCGCTGGTGGTCAGCGATCTGGTGCCGTTGTGGCAGCCGGTGGTTACGGTGACTGCTCAGACTGAAACTATTTCTCCCCGGCATTTGGCGGCGTTGCTGCAATCCACCACTGACCGGCTGGAACGGGTTGCGGCGACCACTGAATATCTGGCCAATCGCGGCGAAGGGATTACCCGGGTGGCGGAGCAGGTGGCAAATCTGGGCGAACGGATTGAATCGCTGCGGACCACGCTACAAAACATCGAGAATGACCGCACTGCTGATTTGCGGCACGAGCTGCGCATTATTGCCCGGTTGCTGGCGCAACGGCCCACACAACCAGAGGACACTGATCATGCGCCGCCGGCGTGATTCGCTCAGCGAGTTCAATGTCTGGCCGGCCTTTACCGACGCGCTGGGCGGCTTGGTGATGGTGCTGATCTTTCTGATTACGGTATTCGTAATCACCGAGGTGCTGATCGGTCGCGAGATGATGGGCAAAGAAACCGCGATTGGACAGTTGCAGCGGATCATCAGCCATCTGGAAGGTCTGGCAGGGGACGCCGATAAGGAAGCGGCGCGCCTGCGCAGCCGGATGCAGGGCTTGGAAAGCACGGTCAGCGAACGCGATAAACTGCTGGCGCAATTACGCAACGAACGGGCGGCATTGAGTGCCGACAAGAGCAAGGCGGAACAGACGGCCACCAGCGCGCAGGAACAGGCGGCGCTGCTCAGCACTCGCGCTGAGCGGCTGGCGGCAGAACTGGAGCGGCTCAACCGTGCGCTGGCGGCCAATCAGCAGGATTTGGCGCAGCGCGATTCGGTGATCGTCCAGCAAAAAGGCCGGATCGAGGCACTGGACAGCGCCTTGAAGAAGAAACTGCTGGAACGGGTTGAAGAACTGGAGAAATACGCCAGCGATTTCTTTGGCCGTTTGCGCGAAGTGTTTGCCAATAATCCCGACATCAAAGTGGTGGGCGACCGTTTCGTGTTTCAATCCGAGGTGCTGTTTGCCTCTGGCGAGGCCACGCTATCGGCGTCCGGGGGCGGCGATCTGGACAAGTTCGCGGCGGTTTACCGCCAACTGGCCGCTAAATTGCCGCCGGATTTACCGGTCATCATCGAGGTGCAAGGTCATACCGACCGGGTGCCGGTGCGGGGCCGCTTCCCGTCCAACTGGGAACTGTCCACCGCGCGAGCGCAGCAAGTAGTGAATTACCTGATTCAGCAGGGCATTCCGCCGCAGCGACTGGCGGCGGTCGGGATGGCGGAGTATCACCCGATTGATCCGGCAGACAATGCCGATGCGTATCGCCGCAACCGTCGGATCGAGTTGAAGATCACCAGCCGCTGAAAAATCATTGACCGGCCAAGCCCTTTTTGTTGTCTGCCGGTCGAGTTTTATCCATTATTCTTGTCCAGCAATCACCCGACCCTTTTCATGAATCTCTCCGCAGGAACCCCTATGCACCCGACTCTGCTCAACAACGTCAATGTTGCCGCCCTGGATGTGCTGCTTACGCCTGATGACATCAAGCGACGGCTGCCGATGACCGACACCGCTGCCGCTACGGTTCTCACCGGGCGCGACACCGTGCAGCGCATTCTCGATCATCAGGATCACCGGGTTTTTGTGGTGGTCGGTCCCTGTTCCATTCATGACCTCAAGGCGGCCCGCGAGTACGCGCAGCGACTCCGCGAACTGGCAAATGAGGTCGGCGACACTCTGGTTCTGATCATGCGGGTGTATTTCGAGAAACCCCGAACCACCGTCGGCTGGAAGGGACTGATCAACGATCCGCACCTGGACGACTCTTTCAACGTCGCCGAAGGGCTACAAATCGCCCGTGCGCTGCTGCTGGAAATCGCCGAGATGGGCCTGCCCACCGGCACCGAGGCACTGGATCCGCTCTGCCCACAATATCTGGATGATCTCCTGGCCTGGACCGCTATCGGCGCTCGCACCACTGAGTCGCAGACCCATCGGGAAATGGCCAGCGGCCTGTCTACCCCGGTCGGCTTCAAAAACGCCACCAACGGCAATCTGGATGTAGCGATTAATGCCCTGCAATCCGCTGCCCGCCCGCATAGTTTTCTTGGCATCAACCAGCACGGCCAGTCGGCGGTAATCCGCACCACCGGCAACCGCTATGGTCATGTGGTGCTGCGCGGCGGTACCGAAGGCCCAAACTACGACACGGTGACGATTGCGCTGTGCGAGCAGGAACTGATCAAGAACAAACTACCGCTGAACCTGGTGGTGGATTGCAGCCATGCTAACGCCCGCAAAGACCCAGCTTTACAACCGCTGGTATTGAATGACTGCGTGCATCAAATTTTGGAAGGCAACCGCTCGATTGTTGGCTTTATGATCGAAAGCAATCTGGAATGGGGTAATCAGCCAATTCCTGCTGACCGCTCGCAACTCAAGTATGGCGTCTCAGTCACCGACGCCTGCGTGGATTGGACCACCACCGCCAAGATGCTGCGTGAGGCACGCGCCAAGTTGAAGGACGTGCTGCCGGGCCGGTTTGCAAGCTGATCCTACCCATATCCTTAATCTTTCCCCGACCACCGACGGAACCCGAAACCATGAAAATTGAAACCATTGCCATTCACGGAGGCTATACGCCAGAAGCCACCACCAAGGCGGTCGCCGTTCCCATCTATCAAACCACCTCCTACGCCTTCGACGATACCCAGCATGGCGCGGATTTGTTCGATCTGAAGGTGCCAGGCAATATCTACACCCGGATCATGAATCCCACCACTGCGGTGCTGGAACAGCGGGTGGCGGCGATGGAAGGCGGGGTTGGCGCGCTGGCGGTCGCTTCAGGTATGGCGGCGATCACCTATAGCCTGATGACGATTGCGGAAGCGGGCGACAACATCGTCACCACTTCCACGTTGTACGGCGGTACCTACAACCTGTTCGCCCATACCTTGCCCCGGTTCGGCATTGAAGCGCGTTTCGCCGATTACCATGACACCGAGGCGATGGGCCGGCTGATTGACGACCGGACCAAGGCGGTGTTCTGCGAATCCATCGGCAACCCGGCGGCGAACGTGGTGGATTTCGGCGCGCTGGCCGAGATGGCCCATGCCCATGGCGTACCGCTGATCGTGGACAACACCGTGCCGACTCCTTATTTGTGCCGGCCGTTCAAGCACGGCGCCGACATCGTGGTCCACGCTCTAACCAAGTACATGGGCGGCCACGGCACCAGCATCGGCGGTATTATCGTGGATTCTGGCCGCTTCCCCTGGGATCAGCACAAGGTTCGTTTCGCCCGCTTGAACGAACCCGATCCCTCCTATCATGGCGTGGTGTATGTCGAGGCGTTGGGACCGGCAGCGTTTATTGGTCGGGCGCGCGTCGTGCCGCTGCGCAACACCGGCGCGGCCATTTCACCGTTCAACAGCTTCCTGATTTTGCAAGGGATCGAGACCTTGCCGGTACGGATGGATCGCCACTGCGAGAATGCGGTCAAGGCGGCGGAATATCTGCGTGACCATCCCCAGGTGGTTTGGGTGCGCTATCCGGCGCTGGCCGACAGCCCGGACAAGCCGCTGGTGGATAAGTACATGGGGGGGCGCGGCTCCAGCATCCTCAGCTTCGGGATCCAGGGCGGGCGCGATGCCGGCGCCAAGTTCATTGATGCGCTGCAACTGGTAACCCGGCTGGTCAATATCGGCGACGCCAAATCACTGGCCTGCCACCCCGCGACCACGACTCACCGCCAGTTATCGTCAACAGAACTGGCCCGCGCTGGGGTCAGCGAGGATTTGGTGCGGCTGTCCATTGGCATCGAGCATATTGACGACATTCTTGCTGATTTGGAGCAGGCGCTGGCGGCGGCGCGCTGAAATCACCTCCTCCTTTCTGACCTACTCGCAAGTATTCGAGGCTTAGGAGACTGCGGGATTTAGCGTCGGGAAGGGGGAATAATCGGGCAGTTGGAACCGATAAAACTTGGCCGCCACTTCAAGCGGTCGGCTGGAGCGCTCTGTTAGCTATTATTTCCATCGTGCAACAACATCAAATTCAACCAACTCTTTCTTCGAATTACGCTTGCGCATTGCACGGCATTTAACTTCATTGAACCCTAGTGTTGTGAGCATTTCAGCGTATAGCAGTTCCGTCGAAACCAGTATTCCATAGAAAGTCGAATTACCAACAATGTAGTGCAACTCTGCTCCACTCGCGAGTACAGGAGTCAAGCATCGAAAGTGAACCCACATGTCATCAAAATACTTCCTCCTGTAAATTTTCCTGTGATTCGCACGACGGGTTGGGTAAGTACAACGCACACCTCTCAGCAAGATCAAAGAGTTAGATGAAGCCGATGTTCTAGCCCAGGCCGCAAATCATCGCCATCACAGGAAAATTTACAGGAGGAATTAATTCTTTTTTTTATCCTTCAATAGTTCGGACAGTTTCATGTAGCGATAGCCCCGTAGTTGCATAGGTCCGCAAAGTGA
>NZ_CBTK010000287.1 GCF_000531125.1 Candidatus Contendobacter odensis Run_B_J11
ACTATAAATTTTTCAGAAGGGTGTGTTGAAAAATTCCACAACCTGTAAATGATTGCTATAAAAATAATGATGAGAATCCCAGCACTTCTTCTAAATTAGTTGATGAAAATACAGAACCTACAAAGGAAACTCAAATATTAAAAATAGAAAGTATTTCGCCGGATTCACCTTTACTATTTCTAGCCATTTTTCAGCAAGAAGGACGATTAATAGATTTCTTAAAAGAAGATATTAGCACTTATTCTGATGCTGAAATTGGTGCAGCCGCACGTATAGTGCATACAAATTGCAAAAAAGCAATAAGCGAGTACTTGAGTATTGAACCAATAAGCGAAGAAATTGAAGGAACGAAGATAACTTTACCAACTAATTTTGATCCTAAGTTATTTTGGGTAAATGGTAATGTAGCTAGTCCATCATCATTTACGGGCACGGGTACACTAATGCATCGAGGTTGGCTTATATCTTCTGTAAATCTTCCCCAGATAAATAACGAACACAAATTTAGATATTTACTAGCTCCAATGGAAGTAGAGTTGTAAATGAAGAACTCAGACTTTACTTTTATGGGTAACTAAACCTTCACAACCTAACCTAACTGTGGCTTGCACCTGACCCCGCTACGCGGGGCAGGTGAAGCGAGTCGTTAGGCATCAGGGAGAAATTTCATGAGCCTTTGGTATGTGGTTGCAGCCCTTTCAAGGTGTAAAAATACAACATTGAAAATCAATAAGTTGAATTTAACCTCGAACCCTCTTCTTAGCCAAACCCGATGTTAGGCCGAGTCGGGTAACAGAGAATCAGACGGTGACGTCAACCATCAACTGAGCACCTTGAAAGGGCTGGTATGTGGTTGCAATCTTTGCAAGCCTTTGCGTGAGTTGGTGGGTGTCAGATTTGTATTCGAGCCGCTGCCGCTGTACGGAGAGACACCTACGGTGGCATGGTGCCCTTGAGTTCAATGCAACCTTTTTTGCATTGCAGTTTTTTCTGCTGTGGTTTGTCGCACGCAATCGCCAAGATAGTTGGCTCTTCGGAGATCTTGGCGCTGGGCTGGCTTTTCTTGTTGTGCGACGGTTTTTCCTTCACTGGGAGCGACCGGATGATGCCTAACAATTCATTCAAGCCGATGCCGCTTCGCGGCGCGGCGCGGCTTAATTCAGGTGTTAGGCGGTTTAGCAGCCATACAACACCAAAACAACCGGCGCAATATCTGACGATTGCAAGAAAAAAACTAATCAATAAGTATTCTGCCGGAACATAATCATTCACTAGGAGTTACCTCATGTTAAGTCAAGTGCCAAGCTGGGCTTTGTGGATACCTTTTTTAAGCGCCATATTCGGAGGAGTCGTTACCGGCGCTGTTACGTTTTTTATCAATAAGACGAATAAAGAGTCGGAAGAAAAAAAGCACAGAAAAGAACTAGCGGTAAAACTGGCTATTGAAGACTATAAACAAACATGGGAATTTATAATAAAAAAAGACCAATCCGCATCAATCCCTCCGTTAGACCTTTTTGTTTTGCATCACATTATGATGTCTGAAGCAATTTTAAGTGATAAAGAAATAACCGAAGAAAAATATCTTGATCTTATAAAAAAATATAAATCTCTTGAAAAAGCACACAAACAATTTATTCATCTCGATAATGATAAAGCCTAACTGTGACTTGCACCTGACCGCCCTACGGGCGTCAGGTGAAGCGGGCGTTGGGCCTCTCAATCTCATGCGCAATCGAGCCACCTCACTAATTAGTCTATTCGTCATGTCGCGCCCAGTTTCCTCGGCGCAGAAGGAAACATTGCATGGCTGCTGAGAATGGAAGGCTATTTCCCGGCATCGGCCCGAAATCAGGTGAAATGCTGCGTGCCGCTGGGATCACTTCGCTACCGCAATTTCGTGAGCTTGGTTCCGTGCGCGCCTATGTGATGGTTAAGCGCGCTGCCAGAGAAAACCCTAGCCTGAATTTCAAGCCCAGCCTGAACTTTTTGTGGGGGCTGGAGGGATTGCTCACCGGCGAGCACTGGAGAGACATCGCCAAGAATGAAAGGACCAGCCTGTTGCTTGCTCTTGAGGAAGCAGAAAGAAATCGGAGCTCTTCATGAAACCGTTTCCACTACTCGCCGGCGGCGTTGCTGCCGGACTCATCATCATCGCCGGTGAAGCAGTCCTGAATTTGGTAGTACTCGCTGACGAATGGGCCAATCTATTTTTGCGTTTTACCCTTCCGCAACCAACCCCGCTCGTTGCAGCTCAAGGAGTGCTTAAGCTGCTGCTCCTCGGCATCTTTTCTGTCTGGCTGGCGGTCACTTTCAGGCTCGCCTTTCCAGACCCCAATCGCGCCAGCATCGTCTCGGGCCTTTGTGTGTGGTTCCTCGTCTGGGCTTGGGTGCAGTGGGGAATGCTGCTTGCGGGCTTCGTTACAGCACCCATTGCCGTAGCTACCATCGCGTGGGGCTTTGTCGAATTGCCGCTTGCCGCATGGGCAGGGACATGGGTGCATTGGCGAACGAACGGCGGGTCACAGTGAAAGCGTGTGGCCCAACCCATCATTCCAGCGGACCTGCGCATAAAGCCGCGCAGTCCGGTGAATTCAAACGTTAGCCGTCACAACAAAACATGCCCGCCTACCTGCTCACGTGGAACCCAAAGAACTGGAGGTGGCACGACCTGCCGGATGTCGCTCGCCGACTTGCCGACGGACTTCCCATCGAGCAACGGTGGAGTTGCGGCAACTCCCGCTCAATCGCGGTAGGTTCAAGGGTGTTCTTACTACGTCAAGGCGTAGAACCGAAAGGCATCGTCGCCTCTGGTTGGGTGACCAAAGCACCATTCGCAGCCCCCCACTGGGACACAGGTCGTGCAGCAACGGGAGAACAGGCGTTCTTCATCATGTTTGCCGCCGATGCATTGTTGAATCCCGCCGAGTCACAGCCACTGGATGTTCGCGCACACGTCTCCGGACCCTTGGCAGAAGTGCAGGTTGATGCACAGGCTTCAGGAAACTCGATTCCCGAGCTCGTGGCGGCCGCGCTATCTGAGGCATGGGCAGCACATCTCGGGAAGGAAGACCAGGGCCTCGGCAGAGGTGACCCTGAACTCGGCGCAATGGAAGGCGAGCAAAGGCGCAGATTCGTAAGTCATCGGGCACGGGAGCGCGCGCTGCGCGCCGCGAAACTCGAACATGCTCGTGCCAATAGCGTTGATGGCCGCATTCGTTGCGAAGTGCCAGGGTGCGGCTTTGACTTCGAGTCAATCTATGGGTCAATCGCAGCAGGCTTCGCGCATGTTCATCATCTACGTCCACTTGCTGACGCCACGGCGCCTACCATCACCAAGCTCGAAGACCTCGCGGTCGTGTGCGCCAACTGTCATGCTGTCATTCATCGCGGTGGTGCATGTCGTTCGTTAGAAGCACTCATACCAGCCGTGCGAGAGTGACGGCTAACCCGTCGTTCCAGCCGACCGCCTTCGACGGCGGCTGAACTCCAACGTTAGATGCCACAAACCATTGAGCGTCGTGGCTTATGGTGAGTGCAGGGGAAGTCATGCTCTATAAGGAGGTTCTCAGTGCTGTTGCCATACTGCTCACTTTTGTGGCGTTCTATCCGTACGTGCGGGGCATCATCCAAGGAGCGGCAAAACCGCATGTATTTTCTTGGGTTATATGGGGAACTACCACTTTCGTGGTTTTCTTGGCTCAACTTGAAGCGCATGGTGGAGTTGGCGCATGGCCCATAGGCGTTTCTGGGAGCATCACGATGCTTATCGCCATATTGGCATACGTCAAACGGGCAGATGTCACAATCACAAAAACAGACTGGTTGTTCTTTATCGCAGCCATGTCTTCGTTGCCTCTCTGGTACTTAACATCCGACCCCGTGTGGGCTGTAGTTGTGCTAACAGTTGTTGATCTGCTCGGCTTTGGGCCAACGGTTAGAAAGGTAAATGCCAAACCGCATTCTGAGTCGCTGTTGTTCTTTACACTTTTTGCCGCGCGCAATAGTATCGTTGTAATAGCATTGGAGAATTATTCGGTTGCCACCGTATTGTTTCCGGCTACTATTGCGGCAGCATGTGTTCTGCTTACGGCGCTAATAGTGTATCGGAGGCATGAGTGGCATCTAACCCTGCGCTCAAGCGGGACTGCGCAAAAGCGCAGCCCCTTAGCTACACGTTAGGCGTCAGAAAAAGTGCGAATCGCTATCCTCGGGAATTCAGGCTCCGGCAAATCCACCCTCGCCCAATGGCTAGCCAGCACCGCAGGTGCGGCGCTGCTGGACTTGGATACCGTGGCGTGGGAACCCGGCAAGATCGCCGTTCCACGGTCTCCGGAAGCGGCTGCTGAAGAGGTTGGCGACTTCTGCAGCAGGCATAAGAAATGGGTGGTTGAAGGTTGCTACGCCGGACTCGTCAGCATCACCTTCGCGCGTGACCCACTGTTGGTGTTCCTGAATCCGGGTGAGGAGCAGTGTGTAGCCAACTGCCAGTCCAGGCCTTGGGAACCGCACAAGTACTCGTCCCAGACAGAGCAGGACGAGCGCCTCGCCTTCCTACTGTCTTGGGTCAGGCAGTACTACTCCCGTCAGGGCGACATGTCACTCGATGGACATCGAGAGTGCTTTGCAACCTACGCAGGTCAGAAAGTCGAAGTGACTGCAAAGCCCAGATTAGACCCACCCGCACCCGAAGTCCTGGCTTGGCTGCGCTGACGCCTAACCCCTCGCTCAACCTGACCCGCTACGGCGAGCGGCGTAGCGGGCAGGTTAGCTCGAACGTTAGGCCCCTAGCCCACCGATATGACCGACGCACAGCAACGCTCTGAAGGAAACCGAATGTTCGAAGTAGACAGGGAGATCCTTAACGCAGTCCTGCTCGGGGAACCTGCTCCCGAAATCATCGCCCTTGAGGCGCAGATTCGAGCGGCTCAACTCACCGGTGACGTTGAAGCCTTGGACCACCTTATCTCTTCAGATCTCCTTTTCACCGGTCATGATGGCCAGCTCGGCTCAAAGGCAGAAGATCTCGAAGCGCATCGCTCCGGCTTCTTCCGCTTCCGCAGCCATCAACCCGAGGAGCTTCGGGTTTCGTGGGTCAGGCCGGATGTCGCGGTAAGCTCCCTACGGGCTCGGCTCTCCGTGGAGGTGGCTGGCAATCTGATCGAAGGTACCTTTCGTTACACGCGAGTTTGGGCGGCTGAAGCAGACGGAAAGTGGCGTGTCGTCGCCGGCCACGTCAGCGAGGTTCTGAATCCAGAACAGCCTTACACCGGGGCCTAACCATGCGCTGCAGCCAACACCTCCAGGCTGTCACGCCCGCTGCTTGCGCAGCGTTCGCGCCATCCCTCCGGTGTGGCTGAGCTTTGGTCGTTAGGCTTCAAAACCAATGAGCATCACTCTATGAATTTTGTGTACATAGCTACAAGTATTGACGGGTACATTGCCACGAGTGAGGGCGGTATTGAGTGGCTTCATGAGCAGCCAAACCCAACTAATAGTGATTATGGTTATTCCGAATTTATTAGCAATATTGATGCGTTAGTCATGGGGCGCCATTCATTCGAAAAGGTGAGAACGTTTGGTGAATGGCCCTACGAGAAGAAAGTGTTCGTTCTTAGCTCTACGTTGGCTAATATTCCATCCGACCTAGTGGGTAAAATAGAATTTATTTCTGGTGCACCAAATGAAGTCCTCTCTAAAATTCATTTACAAGGCTTTAATAACCTTTATATAGATGGCGGCATAGTTATCCAAAATTTTTGGTCCTGTAAATTTTCCGGTGATGGCGAGGGTTGGTAGCGTCAGGCTAGGGCGTTGACTGAATGCAACCAATTGATCTCAATAGGCATGTTCATTTTACCTGCCTGCCCCACAGTTCCGATCACAGGAAAATTTACAGGAGGAAATTTTTTGGCTGCTAATCTTGTAGATGAGCTTATCGTTACACGAATACCTATTTTGCTTGGTGGCGGTATCCCTTTATTTGGTAAGTTGGTTGAGCCATTAAGACTTATCCATAAAAACACAGAGGTTTACGATAATGCTCTTGTTAAAAGCCACTATTCCAGAGCGCAGTAAAAGCCTAACAAGTTGCTGCACCGGAGACCGCGTCATTGATTGTTGTGGGTGATTGAAAGGACAGCAAGGCGCGGCCCCGGTGAGCAAAGGCGTTAGCCGTCATGCATGAGACGCTGCTGCCACGCGAGTTCTTTGGAGGCCGCCTCCGCCGCTTGCGCCCGCCCGACCGAGAGGCGTTTCAGGCCTATCGCACCATGCCTGAACTTGGCCGCTATCAGGGTTGGTCGTCTATGTCCGATGTTGAGGCACTGGAGTTCCTCGCGAAGATGAACCGCGCACCGCTGTTCACTCTGGGAGAGTGGGTACAACTCGGCATCGCGGAGGCTGAGTCTGATCGCCTCGTCGGTGACATTGGTCTGCACCTGTCCGAAGACGGAGGCACAGGGGAAGTTGGGTTCACGCTCCAGCCGTCAGTGCAAGGCCGTGGCATTGCGGGTCGTGCGGTGCGAGAGGCTCTCCAGTTGCTGTTCGCCGCCACAAGGGTCACTTGCGTGCTCGGCATCACTGATGATCGGAACACCCCGAGCATTCGCTTGCTGGAGCGCCTGGGGTTCAAGTACCTCGAGACCCGAGAGGTCGTATTCCGCAGAGAGCCATGTTCCGAGAAGGTCTACGCCCTGCCGCGAAATAACGGCTAACCATTCGTTCGAGCCGACGCCTAACGGCGCGGCTCAATTCAAACGTTAGGCATCTCCTAGATCGAAGTATGCAGTTAAAATGATTCAAAAGGAAAAATGCATTATGAGCAGAATGATCAAGCAGCTAGTAAACAACAGGCAAGTACTTTTCGATAGTGGAAGCTTTGACGATTGGTGTGTTTATGTCGTTGAAGAAAATGGATCAAAAAAAGCACCATTTGATGCAGAATATTTTACCGACTTAAAAAACATTTCAAAACATTATGAACTGGACAAGGTTTATAATGATTTTGTTGAAATTTATAATAAAACAAGCGAAATTATCGACCAGAATGTTTTAAGTTTGATAGATAGATTAGTTTCAATTTACAGAGTAGAACATCAAGCATTAGTTGAGCAATGGTTTGTAGTCATCTATGCTGGGATGATTGCAGAAGAGAACAAACAATTTGCAATACTTAAAAAAAGAATCAAACGATTAGGTATGCACCAAATACTCAAATTAGGATATGAGCCAAGAATTGCAGCAAATTTTAGCAAAGGAAAAAAGTGGCGTGAGCTTGATGAAATCATGAAGCCATTAGGCTTCTAAACGATAAACAAGTGGCCTACATGAACCAGCCCTTTCAAGGTGCTCAGTTGATGGTTGACGTAACCGTCTGATTCTCTGTTACCCGACTCGGCCTAACATCGGGTTTGGCTAAGAAGAGAGTTCGAGGTTAAATTCAACTTATTGATTTTCAATGTTGTATTTTTACACCTTGAAAGGGCTGCTACATGAACCCAAGTAGGTTGGATTGGAGTTTTTTCAGAAAACCCAACATTGAATCAGCCCGCCTAACTAGGGCTTGTCCTGACCCCGCTACGCGGGGCAGGTGAAACAGGGCGTTAGTGCTGGTACGGGCAGTTTGAGTACCCACGCAAAAAAAGTACGGTCGAATTCAGGCGTACTTTCGGATAAAATAGAATCATCATTGATTTCCAGAAAGCCGCTATGCCTAAATTAACAGAAGATACACAGTGGAAGGTTACGGAGGTTTTGGAACCTACGCCAAAACCTTTTTTCATGAATGAAGAGCGAGGTATTCGTCTTTATCAAGGCGATGCGCTGGCTATGCTGCGTCAATCGCGCAGCGAAAATTTCGATTTAATCTTTGCTGATCCACCATATTTTTTATCGAATGGTGGAATTACGTGTCAAAACGGCCAGATGGTCAGTGTAAACAAAGGCAGGTGGGACGAAGCACCCTCGCTTGAAGATATTCATAGTTTTAATACAGACTGGTTGCGTGAATGCTACCGTTTGCTGAAGTCTAACGGAACAATCTGGGTTTCTGGCACGGCACACAATATTTATAGCGTTGGGTTTGCGATGCAAACCCTCGGATATAAAATCCTCAACGACATTGCTTGGTTCAAAATCAATCCGCCACCGAACCTTGCTTGCCGTTATTTTACGCACGCGACTGAAACAATTTTGTGGGCGCGAAAAGGTGAAAAGGCCAAACATCACTTTAATTATGACGAGATGAAACGTGACAATCGCGGCAAGCAGATGCAATCACTTTGGTCTATCACGCCGCCCGCGCCGCGTGAAAAGCGATTCGGCAAACATCCCACGCAAAAGCCGGAGGCTTTGCTTGATCGTATTATTCGGGCGTCCTCAAATGCCGGAGATTTAGTACTCGATCCGTTTTGCGGTAGCGGTACGACCGGAGTAATCAGCGCCCGCCTTCGGCGACGCTTCGTGGGTTTTGACATTGATGAAAATTACCTTGACCTTGCAGTCAAGCGAATTGAAGATGAACTTTCGGAAAGTCAGTCAACTTTGAATTGGGCAGGCGAAACAGGCTAAATTATGGAAAGAGCAGAAGCACTTCTTCACATCAGAGAATTGACCGGCAAGGACTTACGTCCTTTGGCCGATTATTATGGCCTCACAGTTTGGAAAGATGGAAAGAAAAATAAAGGTTGGACTGGTCATGTGATTGAGCGTTATTTGGGTTTGCCCCTCAATTCTTCGCCTGCGCCTAATTTTGGCTCGTGGGAATTAAAAGTTGTTCCGCTCAAATATGACCGTAATAGAGTACTCAAAGTCAAAGAAACAATGGCGATCACAATGCTTGATCCGGTTGAAGTACTTGCAAAGGATTTTGAGGATAGTCACCTTTTTACCAAACTTCGCAAGCAAATTGTGGTTAGCCACATTTTTGAAGATGTAAACGAAACGTCTGCTATTCTACACACAGCCGCAGAATTTGATCTCGACAATCCTCATGTTTATGCACAGGTCAAAGCCGACTATGAAACTGTGCGTGCTGCTTTACAAACCAGTGGCTTTTCGTCTTTAACTGGCAAAATGGGCATTCTTGTTCAGCCGCGCACCAAAGGCGCAGGTCATGGAAGTATTTCACGCGCATTTTATGCTCGCACTACATTTGTAGCACACATCTTAAATATCGCGGCTTGGCCCGGAATGCCCGTTGCGGTTCCAGAAGAGTACAGTGCATAAGTCTCAAATACCGGCCTAACTGTGGCTTGCACCTGACCCCGCTACGCGGGGCAGGAATGTCTAAACATGTTGATGACGATTAGTGAGGTAGTACAATGAAACAGAAATATACTTATTGGAAAGATGAAGATATATGGTTGGGTTACTTTGATGAATTTCCAGATTACTGGACTCAAGGTGAAACAGAAGAAGAATTGAAAAAAAATCTAATTGATATTTATAAGGAGCTAATTAGTGGAACAATCTCGAATATCCGCCGAGTCGCTGAGATAGAAGTGTCGTGAAAAGCAAGGATTTAATAAAGAAACTTGAGGATATAGGCTGCGTCTTTATCCGCCACGGTGGCAACCATGACTGGTATCAAAATCCACATACCAAAATATCGCAACCCGTTCCTCGACATCGAGAAGTTAATGAACGCTTAGCGAAACACATCATTAGGATGCTCAGTAACTACAATGCCTAACTGGGCGTTGCACCTGACCGTGCTACGCACGGCAGGTGAACGAAGCCGTTAGGCAAAAAACATTACTCCGTTGGTAAGGAAGTCTCATGGATTTATCGATTCGCCTTTTTGACGTTGACGGCACAATTACTATGCCAGGGGTTGATATATGGCATCTCGTAACCAGAAATTTTGCGGTGTCCCCCGCTGAATTTGACAATGCAGTAGCTGACTGGAAAGCAGGGATGAAACAGGGGAGTTGTCCTTATACGGAATCCAAAAAGATGATGAAAAAGGGTCTGCAGTTGATGAAGAGTGGCGTAGGTGATAAGGAAGTCCAAGAAGAGGCGGAAAAAGTCACTTTGAGTATTCTTCACATGGTGTTCCCTGGTGCTATAGAGTACGTCAAAAGATCTATTCATTGCGGCTTCCGAGTTGTATTTGCTACCACAAATTATGATACGGGTGGTAAAGGGTTCATCTCAGCCCTGAAGCGAGCAGGAATGCTCAACGCTGGGGAGGCAGATGCAATAGCCGTGTCGGGATCTGTTATCAATTGGAAAGATCGAGAGGTTCTCCACTTCAACATGGATCGAGGCAAAGTACGCGGAATCTGCGAAGTATTGGGTGTTTCACAGGATGCGCTAGGAGACATGATTGATTCATCTTATGGAGATGATCCATCTGGTAATGACCGAGAAATTCTAAGGATTGCTCCAAAGGCATATGTTATTAGAAACAACAAGAATAAACACTTGCAACTGCCATCCAATATGCAGCTTACTGACTGGGATTTCATCAATGCGCAAACAAGTGCATTAGGCAGTTGAAAAAATTCCTCCTGTAAATTCTCCTGTGATGGCGATGATTTGCGGCCTGGGCTAGAACATCGGCTTCATCTAACTCTTTGATCTTGCTGAGAGGTGTGCGTTGTACTCACCCAACCCGTCGTGCGAATCACAGGAAAATTTACAGGAGGAACTATTTTGAGGAAAATCAACTATGTTTATGAACTTTCGGGTATCCTGGCGTGGTCAAACCCAGGCATTTGTTGTGACTATCTGCGTGGCTGCCATCTTTCAATTTCAATCCGTCGGTGCCGAGGAGCAGCATGGTGAATGGGAATTTGGTGGATCATTTGAGGCAGACCCGGTTATTCTGTCTTTCTCTACAGTAGGTGATTCCCGTGAAGAAACGGGTGCTAGTTATCTCACTTCGCAGGATGCTATTTGGTTACAGAACTCCAAGGCATGGTCGCGTATCATGCAAGCTATCCAGGCGCAAAAGCCCGACCTGTTGTTTTTTAATGGCGATATGATCATGGGCTATGGCAAAGCGGATGTTCCATCAGACACCACGAGTGTAACTGCTATCGTTAATTCTGATTTAGTCCAGTTTTATAAACAATATGCATTCTGGCGTGGTATGGTGGCTCCACTAATGGAAGCTGGCACTTATGTGGTGCCGGTGCCTGGCAATCATGAGACTCAGTGGAAAGCAGGTGGCAAGAAATCGCTAAAAGTTAATGAGGATGCTTGGCGCGCCAATATGGGCGATCTTATTCTCGATAATGCACGGTTCAGAACTCTCTTTGGAGAAACGCCAGCCTTTGCGAACGTTAGTGACAATGCAAAGAGTGACAGCTTAAGTACTGACCAGACCCAACTGTCTTACAGCTTCGATTTTCGCGGTGTGCATTTTGTGATCATCAACACTGATCCAGTTGGTAATGATGCCCATGCGCCGGTTAACTGGCTGAGAAACGATTTGGCCGCCGCCCAAGGGCGCGGCCTCAAACATTTTTTTGTTTTCGGACATAAACCGGCCTTCACCTACTACTACCCTGGTGCAGATCTGAATAAGCCTAGCGGTCTCGATGCAGTCTCTGATCTATCCAGCCGGGATGCTTTCTGGAATCTTATTGAACAATATGGCGCCACCTATTTTTGTGGGCACGAGCACATTTTTAACATGACACAGCCACGTGCCAATGCCAATCCCAAAGGTTCCGCTTGGCAGGTCATCGTCGGAACAGGAGGTTCTCCATTCGACGCGCCAGCGAATTCGCCAGTCCCACTCAACAAATATGATCGCACCTATGCGTGGGCTACGGTCAAGGTTCGTTTTAGTGGCCAAGTGGAAATTACTGCGTATGGATTTAACGACCAGTATGGCCCAACTATGCGACTCCAGTCCTTCAAATTGCCTCACTAATTTATCGGGCTACACGAATCCGAATCGGTAGTGGGATTCGGATTCAATTACAGGACTTTCGCTTACAGACGGTTTTTCTACCCTATATAGCGGTCTACTGACCAAGTTGAACACTGCATACGGTAGTCAAGCGAAAGTCTTGGTGAATCGCCCCGGGTTTTGAGGAGGCTCCTTCACTCTGAGAAGATGGAGCCATGATGAGCAAGAAGATCACACCGAAGTATTCACCCGAAGTCCGCGAACGCGCAGTCCGCATGGTGCAGGAGCACCGAGGCGAGTATCCATCGCTATGGGCCGCTATTGAATCGATGGCCCCGAAGATCGGCTGCGTTCCGCAAACCCTGCATGAAGGGGTCCGGAAGCAGGAGATCGACACGGGTAGGCATGATGGCGTCACCCGTGATGAACGCGAACGCCTCAAGGCCCTGGAACGCGAGGTCAAGGAACTGCGTCGCGCCAACGAGATTCTGAAACTGGCCAGCGCGTTTTTCGCCCAGGCGGATCTCGACCGCCGACTCAAGTCCTGACCGAATTCATCGATTAGCACCGCGACACTCACGGGGTCGCGCCGTCGCCAGCCGCGCCGGTCACCGTGGTGGAACCCGCGCCGGTCAAACCCAAGTACGATTTCTATACCGAATTGCCCAAACGGCAGATCGACATCCAGCACGAGAGCGCCAGCCCCCGGAGCGGTCCTCAACCGTCCCCGGTTCGAACGCAGCCGGCGCTTGATCCGCTTCGCAAGCCAATGACGCCGCATAAGATCGTTACGACGCCCACGGTCGCTGTTAAGAACCCTTAACGTTTTTTACCTGGGATGGATTGCGTCTCTTCGCCCTATCGGTCGTTGCTGCGACCTGAGCTATCGCCATGAACCTTCCCGACTGTGTTCGGAATTACCTGGACGATCAGCAGGTTCCTTACC
>NZ_CBTK010000288.1 GCF_000531125.1 Candidatus Contendobacter odensis Run_B_J11
GGGAGGTCGGCGGCTGGCATGGGGCGGGCGATGCCGTAGCCCTGGGCCAGTTCGCAGCCGAATTGGAGCAGCATCTCCCCGTGTTCCACCGTCTCTACGCCTTCGGCGATGATCTCGCGACGGAAGGCGGCGGCTAAACCAATCACTCCCTCCAAAATAGCCAAATCATCCGGGTCGTTGAGCATGTCGCGCACGAAACTCTGGTCAATCTTGATCAGGGCGACCGCCAACTGTTTCAAGTAGGTCAGCGAGGAATAGCCGACGCCAAAGTCATCCAGAGCAAACCGCACCCCGATTTCGCGGCAGTGAGCAATAACCTGGGAGACTCCAGTCAGGTCTTCCAATGCGCTGGTTTCGAGCACCTCCAGTTCAAGGCTGGACGGCAGCACCGACGGATGCATCGCCAGTCGGGCGCGCAGGCGTTGGACGAAGTTCTGCTGTAACTGGCGGGCGCCGATATTGACGCTGACCGGAAGGTTCAGCCCCTCCGCTCGCCAGGTTTCGATCTGGGTCAGCGCGGTGTCGATTACCCACTCGCCGATTTCGACGGCCAGCGGATGATCTTCGATCACTGGCAGGAACGCCGCTGGTGGCAACAGCCCTTGTTCCGGGTGTTGCCAGCGGATGAGGGCCTCAGCGCCGATGACCGTCCCGGTGCGCAAATTCACCTTGGGCTGGTAGTACAACACCAACTCGTGTTCAACCAGGGCGCGGCGGATGTGCTCCAGGCTTTTATGATGACTGCGGATGTTAGTATCGTTTTTTAAATCAAAGAGATGATAGCGATTCTTGCCCGCCAGCTTGGCCTGATACATGGCTTGATCAGCTTGACGCAGCAGTTGATCGGCATCCACGTCGTCCACCTGCGGGTAGAAGGTGATGCCGAGGCTGGCCGATACCTGGAGGGTGAGATCGCCGATCCGCACGGGGGTGGCAGCGGCAGCGAGCAGGCGAGTTAGCAGCGGTACGCAGGCTGCGACATCGGCCAGATCAGGCAACACCGCGACGAACTCGTCGCCGCCGATGCGCGCCAGGGTGTCGCCTTCGCGCAGAGCCTGCTTCATGCGCGTCGCTACGGTGATCAACAACTGGTCGCCGCTTTCGTGCCCGTAGTCGTCATTGATGGCCTTGAAACCGTCCAGGTCGAGCAGGATCACCGCGACGGGTTGACCGCGCCGCTGGGATTGGGTCAGGGCTTGTTGCAGGCGGTCGGCCAGCAACACCCGATTAGGCAGGGTGGTCAGCATGTCGTAGTGGGCGATGTGTTCGAGTTGCTGTTGGTGCGTTTTGAGCGTGGTGATGTCAGAAAACAATCCGACATATTGCTGGGTCTGACCCTGGGCATTGCGCACCGCGCTGATGGTGAGCATTTCAGGGTAGGTTTCGCCATCTTTGCGCCGATTCCAGATTTCACCGTACCAGTGGCCTTTTTCGGTCAGATCGCGCCACAGGGCGGCAAAGAATAGCGGGTCGTGAAAGCCGGAACTTAGCAGGTGCGGGTTGCGGCCCAGCACCTCGTCGCGGCGGTAGCCGGTGATCCGGGTGAAGGCGTCATTGACCTCCAGAATCGTCCCGTCCGGTTCAGTGATCAGGATGCCTTCGCGGGTGTGGGTGAAGACACAGGCGGCGAGGTGGAGTTTGATTTCAGCGTGCTTGCGTTCGGTGATGTCGCTCAGGGTGATGCGGATCACCGCCGCGCCGCCTTCATCCTCATCCTGTGCGCGGGTCGCTTGCAAATGCGCCCAGAACACCGCGCCGTCCTTTTTCACCATCCGCAGCTCGCAGGTTTGCGGTTCGCCGGTCGCAAAAAGCGCTTTGCGGAATCGGTAATAGCGGTCTTGGTCTTCCTTCAGAATGAACTGGGCGATCCGCTGTTGAATCAGCGCGGATCGAGTCATGCCCAACGGGGTGGCGAGGGTGCAATTGGCTTGCAGGATCAGCCCCGGCTCGCTCACGGTGCAATAGCCCACCGGGGCCAGGTCGTACAAGTCGAAATAGCGCGCCCGCTCGATATCCAGTTCTATCTGCACCCGGCGCAGTTCCTCGTTCTGCATCTCCAGTTCAATTTGATGCACCCGCAGTTCGTGGAGCGTCTGCTGAACCGCTTCGAGCGACGGGGTATCGAGGTCTGACGGCAACTGCGTCGGTTTTTTCCGGGCGATGGCTTCGGCCTGTCGGCGCAGTTCGGCGGCGGGATCGGCTCGGTTATCGTTGCGGTTCATGGCGGAATTCCCTCTCGGTTAAAAGCTGAAATTCTCGCCCTTTGCATCATTACTGAGCGGCGTAAACGCCAAAATCTTCTCTTCTCTTCTCTTCTCTTCTCTTCTCTTCTCTTCTCTTCTCTTCTCTTCATCTTCCGCTAAACCCGTCAATTCGTCATACCCGCGAAAGCGGGTATCCACGCGGTTCAGCGGCTGACTGGATTCCCGCCTACGCGGGAATGACGGCAAGCGGTTCAGCGGCT
>NZ_CBTK010000289.1 GCF_000531125.1 Candidatus Contendobacter odensis Run_B_J11
AATGACGGCAAGCGGTTCAGCGGCTGACTGGATTCCCGCCTACGCGGGAATGACGGCAAGCGAACGTCCGGTCTGCTGTTCTCTGCTTTTCTATAGCTCGGCTGGCAAGTTAAACGACAATCCGGTTTCCTTAAAATGGATGAGGGGTTAATCATAGTGGGTCTCCCATCTCGTTTAATCTGCCTCTTTCGCCCGTTCAGTGGTCGCAATCGCATAGACCTGTCCGGCTTCGTTCAGCAACGCGGTCACGGTCAGCGAGACATCTATAATCCGACCGTCTTTGCTGAGCCGTTGGCTATGAAACGGTTCCAGAGTTTCAGTCCGGCTCAACTGATGAAGCTTGGCTAACGCTTCCTCGTGCAGCCCCGGCGGGATTCGGTCGCGAGCGTTCATGGTCAGCGCCTCGGCTTCATTCCAACCGTACAGCCGCTCCGCAGCCGGATTCCAGGCGATGATCCGGCCCTTCAGGTCCTGCACGGTGATGGCATCGTAGGCATCGCGCACTACCACCGCCAGGCGGATCAGGTCATTAGCCTTCCGCAGCGCCTCCCGCGTTTGCACCATCTCGGTGATGTCCACAAAGGTGATCACTGCGCCCTCGATCATGTTTTCCAGGGTGCGATAGGGCTGGATCCGCAGCGTGTACCACTGACCCGCCGTGGTTTGCACTTCCCGCTCTTGAGGAATCAGGCTGTCCAGCACCGCCTGCGCGTCCGCTACCAGCGTGGTGTAGCCAACCAGGTTGGAGACCACATGCGCCACCGGCCGGCCTACGTCGCTCAGAATCAGATTGATCATCGGGGTAGCCGACGGGGTGAAGCGCAGGACGCGGAGCTTGAGATCAACAAAGACGGTGCCGATACCGGTGCCGGCCAGCAGATTGCTCAGGTCATTGTTGGCCCGCGCCAGGCCAGCCACCTTGGTTTGCAACTCGGCGTTGACGGTGGACAGTTCTTCATTGACCGATTGCAGTTCTTCCTTGGAGGTCTCCAGTTCTTCGTTGGTGGACTGTAATTCTTCATTGACCGACTGCATTTCCTCATTGGAGGATTTGAGTTCTTCGTTGGAGGTTTCCAGTTCCTCGTGGGTGGTCTGAAGGTACTCTTCCTTGGCCCGCAGTTCCTGCCGGAGCGTGGCGATACAGGCCTCGGCATCGGTCGGTTCGGAGCCGTTCGCGGCGGCGCTGGTCGGCACGGCCGCCGGTAACGCGGGGTGGTGGTCGAGAGGGGGCACTGCATCCAGCAGGATCAGGTACAGGGGCGTCGCAGCAGGGCCGACCAGCACCGGCCGGACCGTCAGATTGACGGTGATGAAGTCGCCGTTG
Organism: Candidatus Contendobacter odensis Run_B_J11; assembly: GCF_000531125.1. Taxonomy (GTDB): domain Bacteria; phylum Pseudomonadota; class Gammaproteobacteria; order Competibacterales; family Competibacteraceae; genus Contendibacter; species Contendibacter odensensis. The sequence continues at coordinate 1,325 of NZ_CBTK010000289.1, forward strand.
GCTTTAACGCGCAGGCCGGGGTGGTACACAACCTCTTTGATCCCTATGGCTTGGTACAGGGCGGTGGTCAGTTCACGCTGCAAGCCTTCGCGGGCCATCTTCAGGATGTTGTTGACGCCGGCTTCGCCGGGAGTCGGTTCCAGGTACAGGCCGGTGCGGCCGTGCAGGTACAGGATGTCGCCTTGGCTGTTGACCAGTGCGGCGGACGGGGCGACCTGCTGCAACAGCGCCTGTTCGGTCAGCTCGCGCAGCGGCAGCTTGCCGGGGAAAGCCTTTTTGATCGCCGTGGACGGCAGCGATTCTCTCGGCACCGCCGTCAGCGGGGGCAGCAACCGGCTCAGAGCCACTCGCTGGGCATCTTGAAAATCTTCTTTACGCTGATACAGCCGCGCCTTGCGATCCTGCACGGCAAACAACTGGGAAAATTCGCCCACCGTCTCCGAGGTGCCCAGGAACAGGAAACCGCCGGGGTTCAGCGCATAGTGAAACAGGGGAATCAGCTTCTTCTGCAAGTCCCCATTCAGATAGATCATCAGGTTGCGGCAACTGATCAAGTCGAGTTTGGAGAACGGCGGGTCTCGGATCAGGTCTTGCTCGGAAAAAACCAGCAGGTCGCGGATGTTTTTGTGGATGCGGTAACTGCTGCTGTCGGATTCAGCGATGAAGAAGCGCGCCAGTCGCTCCGGCGTGAGATCGTTGGCGATGCTGGCCGGATAGACTCCGGCGCGGCCGGTGGCAATCGCCTGAGAGTCAATGTCGGTGGCAAAGACCTGCACCCTGAAGCTCTGTTTCAGCGCCTCCTGCGCTTCGGCCAGCAGGATGGCGAGGGAATAGGCTTCTTCGCCGGTGGAACAGCCCGCCGCCCAAATTCGGATCACCGCATCGGCGGGCTTGCCGGTAAAGAGTTGGGGGATGATGTGCTGCTCCAGCGCCTGGAAGGCTTCGGGGTCACGGAAAAACCGGGTGACTCCGATCAGCAGGTCGCGGAACAGCGCCCCTACCTCGGTCGATGTCTGCTGCAAATACTTGACGTAGCGATCCGGGCTGTCGATCTGGTGGACGGCCATGCGCCGTTCGATGCGGCGATAGAGGGTGCTGGTTTTGTACTGAGAAAAGTCGTGGCCGGTCTGGGCGCGCAGCAGGACCACCATCTTCTTCAGCGCATTCTCGGCCTTGGGCGTCGCGGCTGGAATGGGCCGGGGCAGCTTGCCGAAGGCGTGAGCGGCATAGGCGATGAGCTGGGCGGGCATTTCCGCTGGCGGTAGCTCGTAGTCCACCAGGCCGGTGGCGAGGGCGCTGCGCGGCATTCCGTCGTACTCGGTGGATTCGGGGTTCTGGGCCATGACCATGCCGCCCTCGCCCTTGATCGCCCGCACCCCCAAAGTGCCGTCGCTGCCGGTGCCGGAAAGCACAATACCGATGGCCCGCTCATGCTGATCCTGGGCCAGCGAGCGAAAGAAGAAGTCAATCGGCAGGCGCTGGCCGCGTGGCGCAGCGGGTTCCAGCAGTTGCAACGCGCCATTAAGAAAGGCCATGTCGCGGTTGGGCGGAATGATATAAGCACAGTTGGGCTGCACCACCATCCCGTCCTTGACCTCGGAGACCTGCATCCGGGTGTAGCGCCGGATCAGGTCGGTGAGGATGCTCTTGTGATCCGGGGCCAGGTGTTGCACCAGCACAAAGGCCATGCCGGGATCGGTGTCGGCGGGCATCCCGGAAAAGAACGCCTCGAACGCCGCCAGACCTCCCGCCGACGCGCCGATGCCGACGATGGGAAAGCCGCCATCGGCGCTGGCGACGGGTTCCGGCACGTCCTGCGGCGCGACGGTTTGATCGTTGCTCGGTGCTTCCGCTGCCTTCGCGTTCTCTTTTTTTCTTGAAACCATGATGGCTTCCGCTGTTTACAACTGGTTAATGGCAGATTCTCGTACAGCGCGATGGCTCTGACCGCCCGCTCTGAACCGCATGTTGCACGAACGACCTTGGCATTTACTCGGTTATGCGGCTATCTTTCGCGGACGGTATACGCGCTGGCTGGTGCCAGCGCACGTATTCCCCAATAAAAGCACAAATTATTTCCGCGAACGCAGGCCAGTCACGGCGGCGCGGGATAGTCTATGCTTTGGCAGAGTCGGACCGTTCCGATACTCATTCAACCACATTTTTTACAAAGGTAGGACCATGGCGAAGAAGTATATCTATAAGTACACCGAAGGCGATGGCAAGAACAAAATGCTGCTCGGCGGCAAGGGCGCCAATCTGTGCGAAATGACCCAGATTGGCCTGCGGGTGCCGCCGGGCTTCGTGATCAGCACCGAAGCCTGTCTGGATTACATCGCCAACAACCGCCTGCCCGAAGGGGTCATGGACGACGTGCGGGCGCACATGGCGTGGCTGGAGCAGGAAACCGGCAAGCAGTTCGGCGGCGCGGATAACCCGCTGCTGGTGTCGGTGCGTTCCGGCTCTTCCATGTCCATGCCGGGGATGATGGACACCATTCTCAACCTCGGTCTGAATGAAAAGACGCTGGCCGGGCTGATCAAGCTGACCGGCAACGCGCGCTTCGGCTATGACGCTTATCGCCGTTTCATCCAGTTGTTCGGCAAGATTGCGCTGAACGTGGATGATCATTTCTTCGACGAACACTTTGAAGCGATCAAGCGCCGCGCCGGGGTCAAGATCGACCTGGGTCTGAGCGCTGAAGACCTCCGCGACATCGGCCAGTTGTTCCTGCAAGTGGTTCATGAGCAGACCGGGCGGCCGTTCCCGCAAGACCCCTTTGAGCAACTGGAACTGGCGGTCAAAGCGGTGTTCGGCTCCTGGATGGGCCAGCGCGCGGTGGATTATCGCCGCGAATTCAAGATCACTCCGGATCAGGCCAGCGGCACTGCGGTCAATATCGTGACCATGGTGTTCGGCAACATGGGCAACGATTGCTCCACCGGCGTCGGCTTCACCCGCGATCCCGGCACCGGCGAGAACGTGATGTACGGCGAGTACCTGGTCAATGCCCAGGGCGAAGACGTGGTGGCGGGCATTCGCACCCCGAAGCCGGTCGCGGAAATGAAGGACGAAATGCCGGATTTGTACCGGCAACTGGTGGAATTGCGCAACAAGCTGGAAGGCCATTATCACGAGGTGCAGGACTACGAGTACACCATCGAGAAAGGGGTGCTGTACTGCCTGCAAACCCGCAATGGCAAGATGAACGCCCAGGGCATGGTCCGCAGTTCGGTGGAAATGGCGAATGAGGGCTTGATCAGCCGCGAGAAAGCGCTGTTGCGGATCGACCCGGAATCGCTGGAACAGATGATGTTCCCGCAGCTTGATCCCAAGCATAAAGCCGCGCCCGCCGCAGTGGGCATGGGCGCATCGCCGGGCGCATCGTCGGGCAAGATCGTGTTCGACGCCGACACGGCGGTGAAGCGTGGACGCGGCGCGGGCGAAAAAATCATCCTGATGCGCGAAGAGACCAAGCCGGAAGACATTCACGGCTTCTTTGCCGCAGTGGGCATTCTGACCAGTCGCGGCGGCAAGACCTCGCACGCGGCGGTAGTGGCGCGCGGCATGGGCAAGCCCTGCGTGGTCGGCGCGGAAGCCATTCATGTCAACGTCCATCAGCGCCAGGCCATCATCGGCGACAAGGTGCTGCATGAGGGCGACGTGCTGACCATTGATGGCGGCACCGGCGCGGTGTACTTCGGCGATGTGCCGACGGTCGAACCGGAATTTACCCCGGAATTGCGCACCCTGCTGGGCTGGGCCGACGAAATCGCCACCCTCAAGGTGATGGCGAATGCGGATACTCCAGATGCGGCGCAACGCGCTTCCAACTACGGGGCGATGGGCATTGGCCTGTGCCGTACCGAGCGGATGTTTAACGCCAAGGAACGCTTGCCCACCGTGCTGGAAATGATCCTGGCCGAGACCACCGAGGACCGCGAAGCCGCGTTGGCCAAGCTGTTGCCGATGCAGCGCAGCGATTTCAAGGAAATTTTCCGGGCCATGGCCCCGCGTCCGGTCACAGTGCGCCTGCTTGATCCGCCGATTCACGAATTCCTGCCGTCCGAGCAGACCCTGATCGACGACATCGAGCATCTGCGCCATTTGCGCCAGACCGCGCAGGGTCTGGAGGCGATCAGCCAGATTCTCGGCCAGGTCAACCCGAAAGCAGTCGAGCAACTGGGTATCCTCAACGACAGCCATTTGGTCGCTGACGTGCTGGCCAAAAAGGAAGAAATCCTGCAAAAGGCCCGTGCCCTGCACGAAGTCAACCCGATGCTGGGTCATCGCGGCGTCCGTCTTGGCCTGACCTATCCTGAAATCTACAAGATGCAGATTCGCGCCATTCTGGAAGCGGCGGCGGAATGTATGCAGGAACGGGTGAACGTCCATCCTGAAATCATGGTGCCACAGGTCTGCACCGTGGAAGAGTTGAAGCGGGTGAAGGCGCTGGTGGATGAAGTGTTGCCCGAAGTCGAGGCCAAGTACGCGGTCAAGGTGCATTTCGAGTTCGGCACCATGATGGAAGTGGTGCGGGCCTGTCTGCGCGCTGGTGAGATCGCCGATGTGGCCGAATTCTTCTCCTTCGGCACCAACGACCTGACCCAGGCCACCTTCTCGTTCTCCCGCGAAGACGCCGAAAACAAGTTCCTGCCGTTCTACAATTCCGCCGGCATCCTCAAGGACAACCCGTTTGAGGCGCTGGATACGGCGGGCGTCGGCCAGTTGATGGAGTTTGCGGTGACCAACGGGCGCAAGACGCGGGCGGGCCTCAAGGTCGGCATTTGCGGTGAACAGGGCGGTCATCCGCGCTCGATGCGCTTCTGTCACTACGCCAACCTGACCTATGTGTCCTGCTCGTCGCCCCGGGTGCCGATTGCCCGGCTGGCGGCGGCGCACGCCAAGCTGCTGGAAGGCGAATACAAGCCGTAAGCAGTTGAATGGATCAGCGGTGTCATTTTTCGCACCGCTGGTTTGAATGATGAATGCCAGGGGCGGCTACGGTCGCCCCTGTTTTTTGGCAAGGATTTATCACGATTTGCTTCAGGCGGCGCAACAGTTGGAGCGATTGGAATTCGAGCGGTTTTTGAACCGCCTGCTGGCGATCCGGGCGCAGCGCAAGGCATCGGCGACATCGCACCCAGAAGCCGAATTGTTGTTGGAAATCAATCAAGAAATTCCCGCCAATCTACAGAATCGCTACAACGCGCTTGCACAGAAACGTCAGGTGGAAACGCTGACCGATGAGGATTATCGGGAATTGCTGGAATTGACGGTCAATTGTTGGGCGATTTGGGCATTCAGCCGCTGCCCTATGTCTGAGCGCATATCGTCAGATTTTCGGCAGCGAGTTGCGGAACGTGCGGAACATTGTTGTGAGTATTGCCGAAGTCAGGCTAAATTCGTCGTGCAAAGCTTCGCCGTCGAGCATATTGTTCCACTCAGTCAAGGTGGCCTCACGATGCTTGACAATCTGGCTCTGGCTTGTCAGGGGTGCAATAATCACAAATACAATAAACAGGTCAGTATTGATCCTGCTAACAATTTGCCAGCGCCATTGTTTCATCCGCGACAGCAACAATGGCATGAGCATTTTTGTTGGAATGCTGGCTGCTGCTTTCCAGGCTAATTTTTAATCAAAAGAGGCAACGCTAGATGAGCATAACCCTTGACTTGCCGCAAGAGATGGAACAAGAGTTAGCTATTGAAGCTTCCAAGCTGAAGCTATCCTTATCAGAGTATGCTTCACGCCTCTTGGCAACCCGATACGTTCCAGCAAATAAACTTCCTAAAACGGGTGCTGAACTGGTTGCTTATTGGCAAAAAGAGGGAGTCATTGGTTCCAGAACCGATATTACTGACAGTCAAGCCTATGCCCGAAATTTACGCCGCCAAGCTGAAAATCGTGCCAGTGAGTAACGAGTGTGTATTTGCTCGATACTGATGTACTTATTGACATTCAACGCGGCTACTCGCCAGCAGTTGTCTGGTTTGCCAGCTTGAATGAGCTGCCTGCCGTACCGGGTTTTGTCGTGATGGAACTAATGCAAGATGCTAAAAATAATCACCAGCTTAGGCAAACCTTACGCCTGGTTACGCCATTGCCGGTCATTTGGCCGACGGAAGCCGATTGCAACCGCGCTTTATCGGATTTCGCTGCTTATCACCTTTCACATCGCTTGGGCTTATTAGATGCCTTAATTGCATCCTGTGCTGTTGGACTGTCAGTAAAACTTTGCACTTTTAATGTCAAGCATTATCGTGTTGTCCCTAGCTTAGTTATCGAACAACCCTATACGCGATGAATCTTTAATATTGCAAATCCCCATAAATACTTTCACGCCACTATGCACCCTGACAAACTGAAACAACTCGCCAGCCAGGTATTAACCCTTGAAGCCCAGGCGATTACCCAACTGATCGCTCGGATTGACGACCGCTTCGTTCATGCCTGCGAACTCATGCTGCACTGCCAGGGCCGGATCGTGGTGCTCGGCATCGGCAAATCCGGTCACATCGGCGGCAAGATCGCCGCGACTCTGGCGAGTACCGGCACTCCCGCTTTTTTCGTCCATCCCGCCGAAGCCGGCCACGGCGATATGGGCATGATCACCGCGCAGGACGTGGTAGTGGCGCTGTCCAACTCCGGCGAAACCGATGAGATTCTGACCCTGCTACCACTGATTAAACGGCTGGGTGTGCCGCTGATCGCACTGACCGGTAATCCCGGTTCGGCGATGGCTACGATGGCCGATGTTCACCTTGATGTCAGCGTTGCCCAGGAAGCCTGTCCGCTGGGACTGGCGCCCACCTCCAGCACCACCGCAACCCTGGCGATGGGCGACGCCCTGGCGGTGGCACTACTGGAGGCGCGCGGCTTCACCGCCGAGGATTTCGCCCGTTCTCATCCCGGTGGCCGGCTGGGCCGTCGCCTGTTGCTGCTGATCGACGAGGTGATGCATACCGGTGAACAGATGCCACGCAGCAAGCCGGACGATGTACTCAAGGACGCCCTGCTGGAAATGAGCCGCAAGGGCTTGGGGACGACGGTGGTGGTGGACGGAGATGAACAGGTGCTGGGGGTTTTTACCGACGGTGATCTGCGTCGCACCCTGGATCGGCAGGTGGATGTGCATACCGCCCGCGTCGCTGAGGTGATGACTCACCCCTGCAAGACCATCGCCCCCGGCACCTTGGCCGCCGAGGCGTTGCAGATGATGCAGCAATACCGGATCAATGCCCTGCCGGTGGTAAACTCCGCTGGAAAATTGGCCGGCGTCCTGAACATGCACGATTTGTTGCGCGCCGGGGTGCTGTGATTCCCACGATTGGCGAGCAATCCACCATGCGCGACGTACTGAGTAAGGCCGCCCAAATTCAACTGGTGATCTTTGATGTGGATGGGGTACTGACCGATGGTCGCCTGTATCTGGGTAACGACGGCAATGAATACAAGGCCTTCCATATTCGCGACGGGCACGGGATCAAGATGCTGATCGAGGCCGGGGTGGAAGTTGCCATTATCTCCGGTCGTCATGCCGCTTCGGTGGAACGGCGAATGACCGATCTCGGCATCCGCTATGCCTATCTGGGCGTAGCAGACAAGCTGGCGACGTTCAACAGCCTGTTGATTCGGATTGGCCTGACTGCTGAACAGGTGGCGTTCGCGGGTGACGATTTGATCGACCTGCCGGTGATGACGCGGGTGGGTCTGGCGATAGCGGTGCAGGATGCCGACCCGTTCGTCAAGCAGCACGCCCATTGGCAAACGCCGAGTCGGGGTGGGCGCGGTGCGGCCCGCGATGTCTGCGAGCTGCTGCTGGAAGCGCGTGGCCAACTGGCGGCGATGCGTGCCCGCTATCTCTAAGGATGGTACAGGCGCCAATGGTGGCCAATGGCGAGGTGACAATACGCGGGATTCTGTACCTGAGCGGGCTGGCGCTGCTGGCTGGCTTGAGCTACGGCCTGCTATGGCTGGTGGAATCTTCGTTGCGCGAGCCGGATCCAGCCGAGAGTCAGGCGCCAGTATTGACTATCGAACGGTTCCGGGCGGTGCGGATGAATATCGCTGGGATGAAGGAATACGTAGTTGAAGCGCCCCGTTTGCAACAGTTGCCCGGTCAGAGCGGCACCCGGATCGAGCAGCCAGCGCTGGACTGGTATCAACCGGACGGCCAGACTCGGGAGTGGCGGCTTCAGGCCGAACAGGCCTGGGGCGCTGCCGATCAGCAGACGCTGCGCCTGGAAGGTGCGGTAACGATGGTTCGTACTGCGGCCAGCGGTAAACTGCCCATGACCGTGATCACCCGCGACATTCTGATTCGTCCGGCTGAACATTATGCCGAAACCGCTGCGCCGGTGCAGGTCGTGACGCCGGGGGGCGAACTGCGGGCGGTCGGTATGCGCGCCTGGCTGAATCAGCAACGGTTGGAACTGCTTTCCGAGGTAAGAGGTTTCTATGAATCCCCCAAGCGCTAAGTTATGGCTGGCGGTCGCGCTGACGCTGGCGCCGCTGCTGGCTGCCGCCCTGCCCGAAGATCGCAACCAGCCCATTCAGTTGGAAGCCGGGCGCGGCCAGATCGATCAGAAGACCGGCGTCAGCGTCTATGAAGGCAACGTGGTCATCACCCAAGGCTCGATGCGGCTGACCGCCGACACCGTTACCATCTACATCAAGGACAACAATTTCCAGCGGATGGAAGCGACCGGCAACCCGACGAACCTGCGCTACAAGCCGACCGCAGACAAGCCGGAACTCCAGGGTGCCAGCAAGCGGATCGAGTACGATGTCGCTGGCGCCAAGGTGATTATGAGCGGCGGTGCCCGGTTGACGCAGGGCCAGGACGCCTTCACGGGCGACCGGGTGGAGTACGACCTCAAGGATGATGTGGTGCGGGCGCGCGGCGCGGGCGACAACGGCCGCATCCAGTTCACCATCCAGCCCCGAGCGCAGAGTCCGCTGCCTGCCGCCAAGAAACCCTGAGCATGGCCGAACTCATCGCCAAGGAAATCGTCAAGCGCTACCGCAAGCGGGTGGTGGTGGACGCCGCCTCACTTCGTGTTGCCAGCGGCGAAGTGGTCGGGCTACTGGGGCCGAATGGCGCTGGCAAAACCACCAGCTTCTATATGATGGTGGGGCTGATCCACTGCGACGAGGGGCGGGTGCTGCTGGATGATCGTGACCTGACGCGCCTGCCGATGTATGCGCGGGCGCAGCTCGGAGTCGGTTATCTGCCGCAGGAACCATCAATCTTCCGGCGGCTGACGGTGCTGAATAACGTGCTGGCGATCCTGGAAACCCGTCGCGATCTGGCCCGCGCCGACCGTCGACCGCTGGCCGAGGAACTGCTGCACGAACTGCATGTGGGCCATCTGCGCGACAATATCGGTATCAGCCTGTCAGGCGGTGAGCGCCGGCGCGTGGAAATCGCCCGGGCGCTGGCGGCCAATCCCGCATTTATGCTACTGGACGAGCCGTTTGCCGGGGTGGATCCCTTGTCGGTTCTGGATATCCAGCGCATTATTGAACACCTGCGCGACCGCCATATTGGGGTGTTAATCACCGATCACAACGTCCGGGAAACGCTGGGAATCTGTGATCGCGCTTACATTCTCAACGAAGGGCGGGTAATCGCCGAGGGTGATTCCACCGCAATTCTTGCTAACCAGCAGGTTCGCCGGGTCTATCTGGGCGAATCCTTTCAGTTATGACCCACCGGGCGCGGCATAGCGCGCAAAACCGACTAGAATTAGAGGTAACTTGCGTTTCATGGTATCGGAGTACGATTGAAAGGTTATGAAACAGTCCTTGCAACTACGCCTGGGTCAGCAACTGACGATGACCCCCCAACTGCAACAGGCGATTCGCCTATTGCAGTTATCCAGCCTGGATCTCCAGGCGGAGGTGCAAACCATCCTCGACTCCAACCTGATGCTGGAGCGATCCGATGAACCGCAGGAGCTGCCGGTGCAACCGGAGGCGTTGGCGGCGCAGGTTGCAGCAGACACCCGCGCCGAAACCGAGATCGAGATCGGCACGGTTGCTAACGACACCTTGCCCGACGAACTGCCAGTGGATAGCTCCTGGGACGATATTTACGATCCGTCTGACGGTGCGACATCCTACTCACGCGGTGAAGACGAGGACTGGGATCCCTGCGAACGCTACGCTGGCGCCGGTGAATCGCTGCGCGAACATTTGTATTGGCAGATGCGGCTAACCCCGTTCAACGACCGCGATATGGCGCTTGCCACTGCGATCATTGATGCCATTGACGAGTCCGGCTATTTGACGCTCTCGCTGGAGGAGATTTGCCAAGGGCCGCGTGAGCAGTTCGCGGTCACGCTGGCCGAGGCTGAAGCGGTGCTGAAACTGGTGCAGCACTTCGATCCGCAGGGCGTTGGCGCCCGCAGTCCGGCAGAATGCCTGCTGTTGCAACTGGAAGCGCTGCCGAACGATACCCTGTGGCTGGCTGAGGCTCGCTATCTGGTTGAACAGCATCTGGAATTGCTCGCCAATCGCGATTTCAGCGCGCTGATACGACGGCTCAAGGTGTCGCGTGAGGCGTTGCAGGGCATCATCGCGCTCATCCAATCGCTGGATCCCTATCCGGGTGCCCGACTGTCCAATACTGCGCCGCAGTATGTAGTCCCGGATGTGCTGGTTTATCGCCAGCGCGATGCCTGGCGGGTCGAACTGAATCCCGATAGCACTCCCAAAGTGCGGATCAACGCCCGCTACGCCGCTTTGGCGCGTAGAGCCGGCCAAAGCAGTGGTGATAGCAACTGTCTCAAGAACCATTTGCAGGAAGCGCGCTGGTTCCTGAAGAGTCTGCAAAATCGCAACGAGACCCTGCTGAAAGTGGCAACCTGCATCGTCGAACGCCAGCGCGAGTTTTTAGAGCGCGGCGACGAGCATATGAAACCGCTGATTCTGCGCGACATCGCCGAGGTGCTGGGCCTGCACGAGTCCACCATCTCGCGGGTGACCACGCAGAAATATATGCATACGCCACGCGGCCTTTACGAGCTGAAGTTTTTCTTCTCCAGTCACGTCGGCACCAGCGATGGCGGCGAGTGTTCCTCTACTGCGATCCGCGCCATGATCCGCAAACTGATTCAAGCGGAAGATGCCGGCAAACCGCTCAGCGATGACAAAATTGCCAAATTGCTTGAGACGGAAGGGATTCAGGTCGCCCGGCGGACAGTGGCAAAATACCGGGAAGCGATGTCTATTCCTTCGTCCTCGGATCGTAAGCGCCTCGTCTGAACAGCGGGGATTTCCGCCCCATCGGGGCAACAACGGAGGTTGAGGCGTAACAACGATGCCTCGTTCCAAGAGAGGCAGGGGGACCGCCTTTGATCTCTATCGAAACAGCACCAGTCAGTCAGGAGTTCATGCCATGCAGATCAAATTGAGCGGGCATCATGTGGAGATTACCCCGGCGCTGCACGATTACGTTCATGACAAGCTGGAGCGTATCGAGCGGCACTTTGATAATGTGACCAGTGTTCAGGTCATTCTCAGCGTCGAGAAGCTGCGCCACAAGGCCGAGGCCACTATTCATGTGGCCGGAAGCGAGATTTTTGCCGATGCGGTGGACGAGGATATGTACGCTGCGCTCGATGCGTTGATCGATAAGATTGACCGACAAATCAAGCGGCACAAGGAGAAGGTGACGGACAAGCATCGCGGCGAAAAGGCGCGCGATTACCCCCAACCTTGAGGGCGCAGGTACGGCGATGAACATCACAGACCTGATTACCCGCGAGCGGATCGTTTGCGATAGTGAAGTGACCAGTAAAAAGCGGGTCATCGAGGTGCTGAGTGAGTTGCTCGCCACCGGGCAGGCCGATTTGACGCCTCGACTGATTTTCGACAGCCTGATCGGCCGGGAACGCTTGGGCAGCACGGGTCTGGGTCATGGGGTCGCCTTGCCCCATGGCCGGTTCAACCCGATTCAGCAGGCCATCGGCGCTTTCATCAAGATCGGGAAGGGCGTGGATTTTGACGCGATTGACCGGGAACCGGTGGATTTGGTGTTCGGCTTGCTGGTGCCGGATCACTACACCGACGAGCACCTCAAGATTCTCGCTCACCTGGCGGAGATGTTCAGCGACCGATCCTTTTGCCAGCAACTGCGGGACAGCGATTCGGACCAAACCCTGTTCGAGCGACTGCGGGATTGGCGAGTTGCCGCGACGATGCCGCCATGACTCCTCCGGTGTACGCCCAAACCGCCTTCCATGACTTGAAAGCCGTGCTGGATTTGCGCTGGATTGGGGGTATGGCTGGAGCCGATCATCTCCTGTGGTCGCCGGTCGAGGCCAGCGCGCCGCTGTACGGTCGGCTGAACTGGATTCAGCCGGCCCGCCTGCAAATCCTGGGTCCCGACGAAGACGCCTTTCTAAGCCGGTTGGCGCCGGCGGTTCGCGAAGAATTGTCCCGTTGCCTGCTGGCGTTCCCTACTGGCGCAATTCTGGTGTGTGGCGAATTCGGCCTGGCCGAGGCGCTGCGGGACCGCGCTGACGCCATGAGCATTCCCCTCTGGTATGCCCCGGTTCCGCTGGCCGTCGTTCTGGATCGGCTCGACAGCTACCGGCACGGCCTGGAAGCTTCCACCGTGGTGCATGGCGAATTGCTGGAAGTGTTCGGTATGGGCCTGCTGATCACCGGTGGCAGCGGGATCGGCAAGAGCGAACTGGCGTTGGAATTGATCAGCCGCGGTCATCGCCTGATCGCCGACGACACCCCGACCCTGACCCGGGTAGCGCCCGATGTGCTGGAAGGAGCCTGCCCGCCGACCCTGATCGATCTGCTGGAGGTGCGAGGGCTGGGTATTCTCAACATCCGCCGCATGTTCGGTGACAGCGCTATCAAGCGTAACAAGCGGGTGCGGCTGATCATTCATCTGGTCAAGCTGGAGGAGATGGCGCAGCCGGCGGAATCTCGCCTGCAAGGGTTGCGTGATACCCGGATTATTCTTGGCGTCGGGATCCCGGCGATCACGCTGCCGATTGCGCCCGGTCGCAATCTCGCGGTGCTGGTGGAATGCGCGGTGCGCGATCACATCCTGCGCCTGGGCGGATATTGCGCCGAGCAGGATATGGTGGCGCGGGTGGAAAAAGCGATGGCGCGGGAAATCGTATGCGAATAATCATCGTCAGTGGCCTGTCCGGCTCCGGCAAAACCATTGCCCTGCAAACCCTGGAGGATCTGGATTACTACTGCGTGGACAATCTGCCGTTCAAGTTGATCCGGCCGTTGGCGCAGGAGATTCTGGCGGCCAGCGATATTTTGCCGCCTACAGTGGCGGTGGGGGTGGATGCCCGCAATTTTATCGATGAGTTGACACAGTTTCCGGCGACGCTGGCTGAATTGCGTGCCAGCGATCTGAGCGTCGAGGTGGTGTTCCTGCACGCCAGTGACGAGATTCTGCTCAAACGCTACAGCGAAACCCGTCGCCGCCATCCTCTGGATCTGGGCAGTGTGCCGCTGCGGGAAGCGATTGACCAGGAACGACGCCTGCTGGAGCCGATTGTCGCCTGCGCTGATCTGATTATTGATACCGGCGGCACCAATATCTACCAGTTGCGCGAACTGATTCGCGCCCGCATTCACGATACCCCGCGTGAGGTGATGTCGCTGCTGTTCGAGTCTTTCGGCTTCAAAAACGGGATGCCGGCTGATGCCGATTTTGTCTTTGACGTGCGCTGCCTGCCCAATCCGCATTGGGAACCCCAGTTGCGACCCCTGACCGGACTCGATCAGCCGGTGATCGAATTTCTCGTGCGTCAGCCGGACGTGATGGAGATGGTCGCTGATCTGCGTCAGTTCCTGGAGACCTGGCTGCCACGGTTCGAGTTCAGCGACCGCAGCTATTTGACGGTCGCCATCGGTTGTACCGGCGGCCAGCATCGCTCGGTGTTTGTCGCCGATGCTTTGGCACATCATTTCGGCGAGATTCGCGACCATGTCATGGTCCGCCATCGAGAACTACAATGAAGAGCAAGCCGCGCTGCCATGGCGACCGGTGATCACGGGGACGCTAAGGTGCTGAAACGGGATATCCTGATTATCAACAAGCTGGGGCTACACGCCCGCGCCGCTGCCAAGTTTGTGACTTTGGCGGCAGGATTTGAAGCCGAGATTCGGCTGCTGCGCGGCGGGCGCGAAGTCAACGGCAAAAGTATCATGGGCGTGATGATGCTGGCGGCGGCCCGTGGCACCCAGTTGGAACTACAAGCCAGCGGTCCCGAGGCCGAGCAGGCGCTCAATCATCTCGAAGAGTTGGTCCGCCGCCGCTTCGATGAGGACGAATGAGAGGATTTTTGCATGCCGTTTTCGCTGCATGGCATCGGGGTTTCGCGGGGATACGCCATCGGCAGGACCTATCTCCTCCAGCGTAATCAGCCGGAAATCACCGAATACACCATTCCCGATAGCATTATTGAGGATGAGGTCGAGCGTTTCCTGAACGGTTTGGCCCTGGCCCGGCGTCAGTTGCGCGAAGTCCGTGGGCGAATTCCCATCGCAATTCCCGGCGACGCCGCCGCCTTTATTGATACCCACTTGCTGATGTTGGAGGACGCTGCTCTGACGGAGGCGCCCGTCGATCTGATCCGAGTCCATAAGTGCAATGCCGAATGGGCGTTGAAGACCCAGCGCGATTTTCTGGTGCGAGTGTTCGAGGAGATGGATGACCCCTACTTGCGCACCCGCAAGGATGACGTCGACCATGTGGTGCGGCGGGTGCAGCGGATTCTGGCGACTGATGATCCGGCCTACCTGAACGATCCGGATTATGCGGAGCTGATCGCCAGCCGACTGGAGGGGCGGATCATCGTGGCCGATGATCTGACTCCAGCCGATACCATCCTGATGCAGCATCAGGGGGTATTGGCCTTTGTCACCGAATATGGCGGCCCGTTGTCGCACACGGCGATTCTGGCGCGCAGCCTGGGCATTCCGGCGGTAGTGGGCGCCCGCAATGCGCGCGCCTATCTGGGTAATGATGAGCCGGTGATTGTGGATGGTCGCCAAGGAGTGATCCTGGTGGGGTTGGACGAACGCATTCTGCGCTACTACCGCCACAAGCAGCATGAGGAGCGCCGCCAGCAACGCGAGTTAAATAAACTCAAGGATAAACCGGCGATTACCGGTGACGGAGTGACGATTGGCCTTTATGCCAATATTGAATTGCCCGA
This sequence comes from Candidatus Contendobacter odensis Run_B_J11, assembly GCF_000531125.1. Lineage (GTDB taxonomy): Bacteria > Pseudomonadota > Gammaproteobacteria > Competibacterales > Competibacteraceae > Contendibacter > Contendibacter odensensis. Next base: position 16,535 of record NZ_CBTK010000289.1, read on the forward strand.
GGATGCGGCAGCGGTACGGGAGGTGGTCGCCGATGGGATTGGGTTGTATCGAACTGAATTCCTGTTCATGAACCGATCCGAACCGCCGGATGAGGAGGAGCATCTGGCTTCCTATCTGCACGTCATCAAGACCCTGGAGGGCAGCCCGATCACTATTCGCACCGCTGATCTTGGTGCCGATAAGCAAGTGGATGGTGGCCGCAGTGGGCCGGTCAGCACCAATCCAGCGCTGGGTTTGCGGGCGATTCGGATGTGCCTGAAGGATTTAGGCATGTTTCGCCCACAGTTACGCGCCATTCTGCGGGCGTCGGCGCACGGTCCGGTGCGAATGATGATCCCGATGCTTTCCGCCATTCAGGAAGTGTTTCAGGTGTTGCGGCTGGTGGCCGAGACCAAGCAGGAATTACGTGATCGGGGGTTGGCGTTCGACGAGTCCTTGCCGGTCGGCGGCATGATCGAAATCCCGGCGGCGGCGGTGTGTGCGGATCAGTTCGCCCGCTATCTGGACTTCCTGTCTATCGGCACCAATGACCTGATCCAATACTCTTTGGCGATTGACCGGGTGGACGATGAGGTTAACTACCTCTATGACCCGCTGCATCCGGGAGTGCTGATGCTGATCTGGAACACGATCCGCGCCGGTCGCAAAGCCGGTATCCCGGTCAGCCTGTGCGGGGAAATGGCCGGTGATCCCCGTTATACCCGGTTGTTGCTGGGCTTGGGGCTGACCCAGTTCAGTATGCATCCCAGCAACCTGCTCGAAGTCAAGCGTGCGATTCAGGGGAGCGAGGTCGGCGCATTGGGCAAAATTGCCCGGCGCCTGTTGCGAACCACGGATGCCGAGGAGTACGCCGAAACGCTTAAAACGATTGCCCAGAATTGAGAACCTGCATCAATCCTAGAATGTTCGGGCAGTTTCGGTGGGGTTTCCCTCCACCCGATAGACCGCGATCTCCTGCTGCTTGCCCTTGAACTTGACCCGACCCATTTCCGTAACCCGGAACTGTCCGTCCAGATAGCGAAAGGTGGTCTCGCCGATTAAAACCCGGCACGGGTTATTGACCAGATCGTGAGTCTCCTTATCAAAACTTTCCAGCCGTGAGGCGATGTTGACGGCATCGCCCACCACAGCGTATTCAAGCCGCTGACTGCCGCCCAGACTGCCGGCCACCAATGGCCCGGTGTAAATGCCGATCCGCACTGCGATAGTGGGCGATTTCTGCTCCGTCCACTGCATGTTGATTTGCCGTAACTGCTCGCCCATGGCCAGCGCACACCGGACCGCTTGCATCGCATCCCGCGCCATTTCCGCTTCGGTCTGGCGTGGGACCGGTACGCCGAACAAGGCCATTATCTCATCGCCGACGTATTGTTTGATCACGCCGCCATGCGCCATGATCACCTGCGTCATCGCCTCCATATAAACATTCAACCAGTCCATAAGCTGTGCTGGTTCCAGTATTTCGGCAATCGGGGTAAAGCCCCGGATATCGGCAAACAACACGGTAGCGATTAAGCGCTGCGGCAGCAGTCGCCCGCCGGCAACCAGGCGCTTGCGTTCCCGCCAGAGGGTATCGGCGACTTCCGGCGCGACATGGCGGGCGAACAGGTTCATCAACAACCGCTTCTCGGCGCGGCCACGCACCGAAAGATACACGGTAACCAGAGCGGCGGTAATAGTCAGTCCCAACGCCGGCGCGGCCAGTGGCAGCCAGAGATGTTCGAGGAAGGCCGCCTGCCAGATTCCGGCCAGCACCGCCAGCGCCCCCGCCATCAACAGCAACAACCACCGGAAGCGCCACCGGCACCGGGCCAGGCCAACGCCGGCCATGCACCACCCCCACAGCCAAATCATCTCGGCAAACCCGGAAACACCACGAATCGGGGCGTCGCCTGCCAGCGCAAACCGCAGCAGTTGATTCACCTGCAAGGCATGAAGCGCCACCCCGGCAATGCGTCCGCTGGGGTCACCAGCGGGGCGCGATAACGATGGCGCATCAGCGATAAAGTGGCGGACGGGAACCTGGAATTCATCGCTCAGGCTTTCCGCCATCGCGCCCAACAACACAATGTTATCGGCGAGTTGCGCTACCGGCAGCCGCCCTTGCAACACATCGCTCAGGGTATAAATCCGGGTGGCGCTGACCCGGCCCCGATAGTCCAGCAAGTATTGATAACCGGCGGTATCGGCGTGGATATAACCCCCCGCGTCTGCCGTCAGCGGCGGGATCGTCGTTGCTCCTAACCGCAGATGAGCGGGATGATCGGGATCGGGCTGGGGCGTCAGCCGTTCTGGCTGGAGATAGCGCAACACTACGGCCAAAGCGAAGGCGGTAAACACCTGCCGACCGTCGTCAAGAAATAACAGTCCTCGCCGCACCCGCCCGTCTTCATCAATGGGAACGTCGCTGAATCCCACCTGATCGGTATCTGCCAGCGCGGGAGGCGGGTCAATCGCGGGATCGCGGGCCGCAAAGTTGCCGAACTTTGTTACCCAAATCACCTCTGGGTGGCGGCGAAGCAACTGATCCAGTCGCTCGCTCCCCGGCGGCACCGAGAGATCGCGGTATTTATCCACGCCGATCACCCGTGGCCGCCCTTGCGCCAAGCGTTCCAGTACCTCGGCCAGGATGCCATCCGGCAAGGGGTATCCCCAGCGACGGAGATCCGCTTCGGTTTCGCCAATCAGCACGATTCGTTCATCGGGCGGCGTCAGCGTTTGCCGGCGCAAGTGTTGATCGTAGGCAAGAAATTCCAGCGCTTGCAGCGCGCCGACATACCACAGGCCAAGGAGGCCGACGAACACCAGATGGCCGAACAGCAGGCAGACAACCAGCGCACGCCCATTGGTAAACCCATTGGATAATTTGAGTGGAAACTGCAATTTCCAGCGTAATCCTTGTATCTGTTCCATAGGGTTCACCGCTGATCCGTTACTTTTGATTCAATCCTATAATATTAAAATCA
>NZ_CBTK010000290.1 GCF_000531125.1 Candidatus Contendobacter odensis Run_B_J11
CCCGTGCAGGCCGTCTGATCATGAACAACCCTCACAGAAACACAATACAAGGGCGGGTTAGCCAAGCGTAACCCGCCACCTCCACGACTCTTGCCCTTGGGAAGGCGGCTTACAGCGGTCACCTAACCCGCTGATTTTGTGCTGAGCAAACCGCAGCAAAAGAAACTGCATCAACTTGAGCTTGTCGGTATGCGGCAGGAATTCCACCATGGGCAAGAGTTCAGCCATAGACATCGCTATAAAATCCCCAGATAGCCAAAAAGGCCAAAGTCACGGCGCAATCTTGGGCGGTTTGTCGCCCCACGGCATCATCGCCACTGCCGAAAGCGAATTTTTCGGCGAGCCTTCGACCAGCTTGTCGCTATAGACCAGATACACCAAGGTATTGCGCGGCTGGTCGAGGAAGCGCACCACCCGCATCTTCTTGAACAGCAGCGAGCGGCGCTCGGTGAATACTTCCTCGCCGTCCTTGAGCTTCTCCTTGACGCTAATCGGCCCTACTTGACGACAGGCGATAGAGGCATCGGAGGTGTCCTCAGCCAGCCCCAGCCCGCCTTTGACACCGCCGGTCTGCGAGCGGCTGACATAGCAGGTCACTCCGGCAATTTTGGGGTCATCGAAGGCTTCAATCACAATCTTGTGATTCGGCCCCAGCCACTGGAAGGCGGTATCCACGCTGCCAACTTCCTGAGCATGAAGCCCGGACGCCAACAGCCACAGGGTGCCGCCCAGCAAGCCGGTGAATAGAGTGCGTTGCATCAAAGTCTCTCCGTAAAGGAAATCGGGCGGGAAGATACCGCTATTCAATCCGAGAACAGCCGCTACTGCCCGGCACACAAGGACTCACACGGCATCCCGTCCTTGTCGCCATCCAGTGATTTTACCCCGCAGGTGTCAAGATAAAACCGCGCCTCAGCGCACGAAGCCATTTCTCCACAGCGGTGTTTAGACCCGCATGAGTCATTCCGCGCCGCAGAAATCGCTGGTTTTGGCGCTTCGCCATGCCGCCAATCCCACGGCGGCAGCGGATTCGAATCAGCCCACAACCCGCGCCGCGCCGCTTTCGCCTCCGCTTCCAGCGTATACAGGCTCGGCGTCGTCGCATATTGGCGATACACCCACGCCATCCCGCGCCGCACCTGTTCGGCATCGAGACTCTGGCCCGCCACGAACACCACGCCAACAGTGCGCCCGTAGTCGTCGTGGGCGCGCACCTCGACAGTCACGGTCTTATTGAAGGCCAGTTGCGACAAACTCTGCTTGCTGCGCGATCCAAACGGTTGATCCTGTTCCGGCGCGTCAATTTCTGCCAGGCGGATTTTGACCCGCTGCCGGTCAGCAGTGAGCAGCGTCAAGGTATCGCCATCGGATACGCTGACAACCCGACCGGTCAAGGTTTCGGCTGTCGCTGCTCCAACCACAACCAGCGCCAGCAGCACACCTAACCCACGCAGCATCACGGTTATTCTCCCTAAAAGCGGCGGTCAGCACGATCAGGTCAACCAGGCTGGCAATCAGCACAAACGGCAACAGCAGAGCAGGCGGGATTCGAGAAAAGGGCGGTAGCGTTCATAAAAAGATTGCGCGACGATTGCGGAGAGTCGCAGGTGTGCGTTACTTCAGCGCTTCATTGAATCGAAGAATTCCTTGTTGGTCCGGGTACTTTTGAGCCGATCCAGCATGAATTCCATGGCCTGCAACTCATCCATCGGGTGCAGCAGCTTGCGCAAAATCCACATCTTCTGAAGTTCGTCGGCATCGGTCAGCAGTTCCTCGCGGCGGGTGCCGGAACGGTTGATGTCAATGGACGGGAACACCCGTTTTTCGGAAATTCGCCGGTCGAGGTGAATTTCCAGGTTGCCGGTACCCTTGAATTCCTCGTAAATCACATCGTCCATCCGCGAGCCGGTATCGATCAGCGCGGTGGCAATGATGGTCAACGAACCGCCTTCCTCGATATTGCGAGCCGCGCCAAAGAAGCGTTTCGGTTTTTGCAGCGCATTAGCGTCCACTCCGCCGGTCAGCACCTTGCCGGAGGCCGGCACCACCGTGTTGTAGGCCCGCGCCAGCCGGGTGATGGAATCCAGCAGAATCACTACGTCACGCTTGTGTTCGACCAGCCGCTTGGCCTTGTCCGACACCATTTCCGCCACTTGCACATGGCGGGTGGCCGGCTCGTCGAAGGTGCTGGACACCACTTCGCCGCGCACCGACCGCTGCATCTCGGTCACTTCTTCGGGGCGCTCGTCAATCAGCAATACGATCAAATAGCATTCGGGATGGTTGAGGGCGATGCTCTGGGCAATGTTCTGCAACATCATGGTCTTGCCGGCCTTGGGCGGCGACACGATCAAACCACGCTGACCCTTGCCGATGGGTGCGATCAGGTCAATCAACCGCGCCGTAATGTCCTCGGTGCTGCCGTTGCCGCGCTCCAGCGTCATCCGGCTGTTGGCGTGCAGCGGGGTGAGATTCTCAAACAGCACTTTGTTCTTGGAAGCTTCCGGCGGCTCGAAATTGATGTCGCCGACCTTGAGCAGGGCGAAATAGCGTTCACCTTCCTTGGGCGGGCGAATTTTGCCGTTGACGGTATCGCCGGTGCGCAGGTTGAAACGGCGGATCTGGCTGGGCGAAACGTAGATATCGTCGGGACCGGCCAGATAGGAACTGTCGGCAGAGCGCAGGAAGCCAAAGCCATCCTGCAGGATTTCCAGCACACCATCGCCGGAGATGTCCTCGCCACTTTTGGCCAGCGCTTTGAGGATGGCGAAGATCACATCCTGCTTGCGGGACCGCGCCATGCCTTCGAGTTTCAGCTCCTGGGCAATGGCGATCAGATCGGCGGCGGATTTCTTCTTGAGTTCAGTCAGATTCATGGACGAAACAGGCTCAGGGCGGCGGGCGCGACGGAAAGGCGCTCGTGGGGAGGAGTGAATGGCAGGGCTCCTGGGTGGGGGCCGAACCGGACAGGCGGAACGGTGCGGGGAACAAAATGGAATTTTAGAGGTCGCGGCCTAGCAACTAACCTAGCACGGACGTAAAACGGCGTCTACCTTGAAGCGGACGCCGTGGGTAAGACTTCAGCTCAGGCCGCTGTCCAGAAAGGCGATCAACTGTGACTTGGATACAGCGCCCACCTTGGTCGCTTCAACCGTACCATTACGGAACAGCATCAGAGTGGGAATGCCACGGATGCCGTACTGGGGGGGCGTATTCTGGTTTTCATCCACGTTCAGCTTGCAGATCTTGATGCGCCCTGCGTAATGAGTTGCGAGTTCGTCCAGGATCGGCGCAATCATCCGGCACGGCCCGCACCATTCAGCCCAGTAATCCACCAACACCGGCTGTTCGGCCTTGAGTACCTCCGCCTCAAAAGTGGCATCGGTGATATGCACAATTTGCTCGCTCACGGATAGAGTTCTCCAATTCGGAATCGGGAGGCGGTTCGCCAAAATGCAATGATTCGGGAAATACGGCGCCAGCCATCGTGGCGCGTTCCAGCAGCTAACGGGATATTTACGACGGGGGCAACCGCGAAAATCAGCGGCGCACAGCATTCAATGACGGATATTGTGGCAAAATAATCAATCGGGGCACAAATTCTTTCGATGTATTCCAGCCCAAATCGGGCACTCGCGCAAGCCCCCAACCCTGCTCACCCGGGAATAATCACCAAAAATCATGCAAACCGATCATCTGACCCATGTCCTATTTTCCTCACTTGGTCTAAGCGAATCGCTGCTGGAAAGCCTGGCGGATGCTGGCTTCGTCCATTGTACGCCGATTCAGGCTGCTACCTTGCCTCTGGCGCTTAAAGGCCAGGATATCGCTGGCCAGGCCCAAACCGGCACCGGTAAAACAGCCGCTTTTCTGCTGGCTGCTCTGCATCATTTGATGGAAACCCCCATCGCCGAAGGCACGGTCGGTCCCTGGGCTATCGTCATCGCGCCCACCCGTGAGCTGGCGGTGCAAATCCACCGCGACGCCGAATTAATCGGTCGCTACACTGGCCTTAAGTTCGCCGCAGTGTTCGGCGGCACCGGCTACGAATCCCAGCGTCGCCAACTTGAAGCCGGCGTGGACGTACTCATCGGTACGCCCGGACGCCTGATTGATTACTACAAACAGGGCATCTACACCCTGAATGGGATTGAGGTGGTGGTGCTGGATGAGGCCGACCGAATGTTCGATCTCGGTTTCATCACCGATATCCGCTATCTGCTGCGCAAGATGCCGGCGCCCGGCCAGCGCATTAACATGCTGTTCTCGGCCACTCTGAGCAACCGGGTGATGGAACTGGCCTACGAACACATGAACAACCCCCAGGTGATTCGAATCGAGGCCGAGCACGTCACCGCCGACAAGGTGCGCCAGGTGCTGTATCACGTCTCCGCTCACGACAAAATATCACTTCTGCTCGGGTTACTGCGCCAGCAGAAACCCAAACGCACCATGGTTTTCGTCAACACCAAACGGGCGGCGGATCAGGTGACCGGTTATCTGCTCGGCAACGGCTATGAAGCCGGGGTATTGTCGGGCGACATCCCTCAGAACAAGCGCTTGCAATTGCTGGAAGCGTTTCAACGGGGCGAACTGCCAATTTTGGTCGCGACCGAGGTGGCGGCGCGAGGTCTGCATATCGCCGATGTCACCCACGTTATCAACTTCGATCTGCCGCAGGATCAGGAAGATTACGTTCACCGCATCGGGCGCACGGCCCGGATTGGCGCCAGCGGCGACGCCATCAGCTTCGCCTGCGAGCAGTACGTCTACTCGCTACCGGATATTGAAAATTTCATTGGTCAGAAAATTCCGGTATTGCCAATTACTGAGGATCTGCTGGTGGAATACAAGCCGCCCAAACGACTGGATCGTCCGCGTCCGCCACTGGCTGGCGGTGATCGCCACCGGGGTCGTGCGCCGCAACGTCGCCCCACCCACCGGACCTGAGCCGGCTTTGCGCGTAGCGCAACCGTGATCGCCAGCCCCTCATGCCAAGCCGCAGCAGTCACGCGACAACGGTTAATTGAGGCTGTGAAACCAAGGGGTATGAGGTTAACACGATGGAATTGAAAGACTATCTGTTACTGCTGGCTCGCCGGGATGGATCGGACATCTACCTCAGTACTGGAGCGCCCCCTTGCGGCAAGTTTCAGGGGGTACTGCGGGCGCTGGACAAGGATCCGTTGCTGCCAGGCCGGGTCAAGCAGATCGCCTATTCAGTGATGGATCCGGCGCAGACCGCCGAATTCGAGAAGACGTTGGAGATGAATCTGGCGATCAGCGAGACCGGGATCGGGCGGTTCCGAATTAATATCTTCAAGCAACGCGGTGAACTCTCGATGGTGATCCGCAATATCAAGACCGACATCCCCAGCGTCGCCGATCTGGGTCTGCCACCGATCCTAACCGAGGTGATCATGTCCAAGCGCGGACTGATCCTGTTCGTCGGCGGCACCGGATCGGGCAAATCCACTTCGCTGGCGGCGCTGATTGACCACCGCAACAGTAACAGTGGTGGCCACATCATCACCATCGAAGATCCTATCGAGTTCGTCCATCACCACAAACGCTCGATCATCAATCAGCGTGAGGTCGGGGTAGACACGCTCAGCTACGCCGACGCACTGAAGAACACGCTACGGCAGGCGCCGGATGTGATCCTGATCGGCGAAATCCGCGACCGCGAAACCATGGAACACGCGCTGGCTTTTGCCGAAACCGGTCATCTGGCCATCTCCACCCTGCACGCCAACAGCGCCAATCAAGCGCTGGACCGCATCATCAACTTCTTCCCGGAAGAGCGGCGCCCGCAACTACAGATCGACCTGTCAACCAATCTGCGCGCCTTCGTGTCACAACGGCTGATCCCAACGGTGGACGGCAAACGGGCCGCCGCTATCGAGATTCTGCTGAACTCGCCGATGGTGGAGATGCTGATCAAGCGTGGTGAGGTGGGCAGTATCAAGGAAGTGATGGAGAAGTCTGCCGGACTGGGGATGCGGACCTTCGATCAAGCCCTGTTTGAACTGTATCAGGCCGGACGGATCGGCTATGAGGAGGCGATCAAGAATGCCGATTCCGCCAATAATCTGCGATTGCGGATCAACTTGGGCGGGCAATCGCCACGCCCGGAAGGCGGCGGCGGAGCAACCTTGACGCTGGAGACGATTGAGGAGCCGGCTGAGAAAGAACCCGCTGCCGGTGCGTCGCCGGTCGCCGGTCGCCCGATGCCGCGTCCGGGTGGGAGTTAAGGTGAACGCCGCTGCTCGTTTGACAACCCTGTTGGTTCCCACCGAGGTGAGGGGCTTGATCTTCGACTGCGACGGCACCTTGGCCGATACCTTGCCGCTGCATTATGCGGCGTGGGAGGAGACCTTTGCGACGCTGGGGCTGCATTGCCCGCTGGAATTTCTGCTTCGACACAACGGCAAGCCTACTGATCGGATTGTCACCCTGTACAACGCCGAATTTGATCAGCAGATCGATATTCATCAATTCACGGCGGATAAGGAACGCCGGACCTATGCCCGACTCGACCGGGCGCAGCCCTTGGAGCCGGTGGCGACGCTGGCGCGGCGCTATCACGGCCGCCTGCCGATGGCCGTGGTTTCAGGCAGTAACCGCGCCAACGTGGAGCGGACGTTGAAGACCATCGGTCTGCGCGAGTTATTTCCGGTGGTGCTGACCGCCGACGATGGTTTGCCACCCAAACCGGCTCCGGATTTGTTTCTGGAAGCGGCTCGTCGGTTGGGAGTGGACCCACGGGATTGTCAGGTGTTCGAGGATGCCGACGCCGGTCTGGAAGCCGCTCGTTGCGCTGGAATGCTGGCCACCGATGTGCGTTCAGTGTTGGGACTGTGATAGATCTCAAGCCATGCTCGAACCTCTTCCGCCGCGCCCCCGCCTTTTCGGCCTCAAGCGCCAATTTTTGCTGCTACTGGCCGGGGTTTATGTGCTGACCGGCACGGTAGCGCTGGGGCTATTCGGCTGGGGCATCCACCGCGTGACCCGGCAATTGGGCGAGGAATTCGCTGCCCAATACGCGCTGCGACAGAAAGACCGCATTCTGGCGCCGATTCAACGCGAACTGGCCCTGGCCCGCACGCTGACCGATTCGCCGCTGCTCCAACGCTGGGTGCGCGACGAAAACAATCCTGATCTTAAGGCCGCTGCCTTGGCGGAGTTGGAAAGCTACCGCCGTCATTTTGCTGACCGCAGTTACTTTGTCGCTATTGATTCGTCCAAACACTTCTACTTCAACGACGCCGCCAACGCTTATCAAGGTCGGGAACTCGGTCATACCCTTGATCCTAATCTGCCCAGCGATTCCTGGTACTTTGCCACGCTGGCGCAGTCGGCAGATTTCGTGCTGAACATCAATTACGACGTGCCTCTCAATATCAATAAGCTCTGGTTTAATGTCGTCATTCGGGATGGCGCTGAACAACTGGGGGTAGGCGGGACCGGGCTGGAGTTGGACCGCTTTATCAAGGCGGTACTCAGCGAGGATCGCCAAGGAGTGCAAACCCTGTTACTGGATCGGGCGGGCGCGATTAAGGCACATCATCAGCGCGCCTACATTGATTTCAATACCGTAGCCAAGCCTGAAGCGGAACGCAGCACCCTGTATCGGTTGCTGACGACGCCACAAGAGCAAGATTTACTGCGCGCCCAACTGGAACGGCTTAGCACCGGTCAAATCGCGGTTGCGGTGCTGCCATTGACAGTCGAGGGAAAACCGCATCTGGTCGCTATTGCCTATCTTCAGGAAATTCAATGGTTCGCGGTGGCTCTGGTGGATATTGCCGATATTTACCGTTTTGGACGGTTTGCGCCATTTGCGGCGCTGTTGGCCTTGTCGCTGCTGGCGCTGGCGGGCGCAGTAACGGTGCTGCTTAACCGGCTGGTACTCAATCCGCTGGCCCAGTTGCATCATTCCACTCAAGCCATTGCCGCCGGTGATTACAGGCCATTGGCTGTGGTGGAGACCCATAATGAGATTGGGGAATTGACCAGCGCGTTTAACGACATGGCGCGAACGGTGCGGCAACACACTGATCATCTGGAGCAGCGAGTCGCAGAGCGCACCCGCGAACTCGATCAGGCCAACGGACAACTGGCGGAAGCGCACCGCCAGGTTCTCGACAGCATTCAATACGCCCAATTGCTCCAGCAGGCGATTCTGCCCCTGCCGGAATTATTGGCGCGGGCGCTGGGCGAACATTTTGTCATCTGGCGACCCCGCAATCTGGTCGGCGGCGATTTCTACTATTGCCAAGCGGATGAGCGAGGCTGTCTGTTAGTGGTCGCGGACTGCACCGGTCATGGGGTGCCCGGCGCGTTTATGACCATGGCGGTTAATTCGGTGTTGAACCATATCACCGGCACTTGCGGGATTGACGATCCAGCCCGTCTCTTGCAAGCGGTTAACCGGCTGTTGCGCGCCACCTTGCGGCAGGACGAGATGGGCGAGGGTTTCGAGAATGGTCTGGATGCCGGCGTGTGCTATTGGTCCTGGTCGGCGTCGAGCCTGATCTTCGCTGGGGCGCGGCTGGATTTGTACTATCGGGATGCCGACGGCGCCGTTGCAGTCCTTCGCGGTGACGGGTGTAGTGTGGGCTATCGGCGTTCCAACCCGGACTGGACCTTTGTGAGTCACGCCGTCGAAAGGGCGCCGGGTCGGGTTTTCTATCTGATCACCGATGGCCTGCTGGATCAGTCCGGCGGGCCGAAGGGTTATGGTTTTGGACGCCAACGCTTTCTGGCGTTTTTGCAGCAACAGGGCCATCTGCCGCTGGCTGCGCAGCAGATAGCGCTGGAACAGACGCTAGCGAACTGGCAGGGCGAACAATCGCAGCGCGATGATATGACCGTAATCGGTTTTCGTCCCGTGCTGGAACCACCCCTCTCACCTTGAGGAGTATGAACCGTGAACCCTCTTGATCTGACCCGTCTGCAACAGGAACTTAGCGATCAGGGCATCCTGATGAGTTTTAGTGGGCCGTTTTCGCACAGCATCATCGAGGAGTTGGGCAAAGCAGTGAAGAATCATCTGGAAAATGCGCAGGCGACCCGCTCGGTACTGATGGATGTGTTCGCGGTCTATATCGAACAGGCCCAGAATGTGCGCAACTATATCTCCCGTTGGGAGCAACATGCGGATCAGGCGCGGCTGGCGAATTCCGGTATCGTAGTGATTGCCCGCGAAGGTGAGCGCTATGTGGTCAGTTCCGGTAATCTGCTGAGTTGGGCGGACGCGCCGACCTTGATGGCGCGGCTGGAGCGGCTGCGTGACTTGGATAAGGCGGGATTGAAAGCCTTGTACAAGGAGCAGATGCGCCAGCCGCTGACCGCAGAAGGCGGCGCGGGACTGGGGTTGACCGAGATGGCGCGCAAAGCCAGCGAACCCCTGGAACATACGCTGAGTACCGTGGATGATCAGTATTTATTCTTTAGTCTACGGGTGGTGATCTGACGGCCAAGAGGGAACAAAGCAATGGATAATCTCATAATTGAAGCCACCCGGTCGTCGCCCGCAATTCAATTTGACGCTGACCGCCATTACTTGAGTATTTGTGGTGAGTCCTATCCAGAGAATGCGGCAGCGTTCTATGCGCCGGTCTTTGCCTGGCTCAAAGCGTTTTTGGCTGGACTCAATGATCCCGCTACGGCAGTGCAGGTCAATCTGGAAATTCGCTATTTGAACAGTAGCAGCACCAAGGTGATGCTGAATTTCCTCGACCTGCTGGAGCAGGCGGCGCAGGACGGCAAGCAAATCCGGGTCCACTGGTTTTACGATCCCGATAACGAGGCGGTGCTGGAATGTGGTCAGGATTTCAGCGAGGAGCTACAAGCATTGACCTTCAAGTTAGTAGAGAAAGGCTAAGATCCGGAAGATGAGCGCCCCCGAAACCGGTTTACTTGATAACGAAGAACAAGCGCTGGCGGCAGCAGAAGGGCTGGTGCGTGCTGGCCCACCGGGGCCTGGGGCCGATGCCTTCGCCGACCTGACCCGGCAATACGCCCGGCTGCTGCGCCATGTGCGCTATCTCATTAAAGTCAGTGACCGGATGCAGGTAGAACTCAATCATCTCAATGACCGGTTGCGAGAAAGCGAGCAGAAATATCGGTCGCTGTTTGAAAACGTCAGTGAGGGCATTTTCATTGCGCAACTGGATGGGCGGTTTGTGGATGTCAATCCAGCGCTGGCGCAGATTCTGGGCTATAAAATGCCGGTCGAGTTTTTGCGGGCACATGCGGAAGATTCGCTGTGGCCGTTTCTGGATGAAACCGAGAAGGAGCGCTTTCTTGGTACGCTGGCGGAATATGGGGTAGCGACCCATTTGCAATTGCGAATGATGCGCCGGGATGGGGTGGCGATCTGGGTTGAGATCAACGCCCATACCTGCACCGATGTTCGGGGGCCGGTGATGGCGGTCGAAGGAATGCTGTCCGACATTACTGAGCGCAAGCGGATGTTGGAGGAATTACGCTATTTGGCGACCACTGATGGGCTGACCGGTCTTTACAACCGCCGGCATTTTCTGGAGTTGTGCGAGCGGGAATTGCTCCGATCCCGCCGTTATCGGTCGGAAATCGTGCTATTGATGCTGGATGCCGATCACTTCAAAACGGTCAATGATACTTACGGCCATAGTGTGGGCGATGAGGCGTTGCGCCTGATCGCTCGCCTGTGTCGATCCCAGTTGCGCGAGGTGGACATTATTGGGCGGCTGGGCGGGGAGGAGTTCGCGGTGCTGCTGCCGCAAACCAGCTTACAGGCCGGATACGAGGCCGCTGAACGCCTGCGCAATGCCATTGCCCAAACGGCCCTGCCGCTGGGCGACGGACGAATGCTGCGATTCACGGTGAGCATTGGGGTGTGTTCCTGTGCGACCCAGAAAGTGACGGTCGAAGAACTGCTCAAGGCGGCGGATCAGGCGCTGTATGCGGCCAAGGACCAAGGACGCAATCAGGTGGCGCTGCAACCGGAGGGGTGAACCGCAGCGGCGGTGCGGGCGCTGGCGTCAGGTGGCGCTGCAACCGGAGGGGGTTGACAGCTACTGAAAACTTTATTGACTTTCATGGGCTTTCATTTAAGAATCTTGGCCGTTCTCAGGAACCTACCGCCAGTTGGGCGGAAAGTAACGCTTGCAGAGAGGGCGTGAGACCTGGGGGAACATGCGGTCGCCTCATCAGCGTAAAGTTCCCCACCCGTGGGGAATTTGAGTGGCGAAAACCAAGCCGTACCCTTGGGCAACCTCGTTGAAGCAAGAAGTGAGCTATGGAATAAAAGACCATGGTTTACGCAACGGATCACCCTGAAAGATCCCAGGGTCTTCCTTAAGTCATCCCGCTGCCCGCCCGCAGCATCCCCCGTCCAACGATGAACTCGATCACCGCCTCCAAGCCCTGCCGGGTTTTGAGGTTGGTAAACACAAAAGGACGCTCGCCGCGCATCTTGCGGGCGTCGCGATCCATCACTTCCAACGAGGCGCCGACATAAGGCGCGAGATCAATTTTATTGATCACCAGCAGATCGGAGCGGGTGATGCCGGGACCGCCCTTGCGCGGAATCTTGTCGCCCGCAGCCACGTCGATCACATAAAGCGTCAGGTCTGACAGTTCTGGGCTAAAGGTCGCGCTCAGATTGTCGCCGCCGGATTCCACGAGAACTAAATCCAGATCGGGAAAGCGCTCGCAGAGTTGCGCCACCGCCGCCAGATTCATTGAGGCATCTTCCCGAATTGCAGTGTGCGGACAACCGCCGGTTTCCACCCCGACGATGCGATCCGGTTCCAACGCCTCAGCGCGGGTCAGAAACTGGGCATCTTCGTAGGTATAGATGTCGTTGGTGACCACCGCGATCTGATAACGGTCGCGCAACGCCTTGCACAATGCCTCTACCAGAGCCGTCTTGCCGGAACCGACCGGCCCGCCTACGCCAACCCGCAGGGTGGATTTATTCATGCGACGTTCCATGATGGCGATCCAGAAAACCGCATTGTCGCCACGCCTCGTAAACGACAATGGCAACTGCGTTGGACAAATTCAAACTGCGGGCTTCAGTTCGCATCGGGATGTGCAGCCGCTGTTCCGACGCAAGATCGGCCAAGACTTGAGCGGGCAATCCTCGCGTTTCTGGCCCGAACAGCAAGGCATCATCAGGCTGGTAAGCAACCGCGTGGTAAGAACGTGCGCCTTTGGTGGTCAGGGCGAACAAGCGTGGCGGTCGCACCTCAGCGAGAAATGCCGCCAGATTGCGATGCAGTTTTACCGTGGCCCACTGGTGATAATCCAGCCCGGCCCGCCGCAACAAGCGATCTTCCAGTTGGAACCTGATCGGTTCAATCAGGTGCAGCCGTGCGCCGGTGTTGGCGCACAGCCGGATGATATTGCCGGTGTTGGGGGGAATTTCCGGCTCAAACAGAATGATGTCGAACATGGCTAGCTGGACCACCGCGCCTGCCCATTCATTCGAGTTGCAATTCCTTGATTTTGCGGGTCAGGGTATTCCGTCCCCAGCCCAGCAACCGAGCCGCATCCTGCCGATGACCGCCGGTCTGCTCCAGCGCCACCTGAATCAGCACCCGCTCGAAGCTCGGCAGCGCCGTTTCCAGCAGGCTCTGCTCACCGCGCCCCAGGCTCTGGCTCGCCCACAGCCGCAGTGCCGTCTCCCAGTTGTGGCCACCGTCATTCGCCGCCGGACTGCGCTCCCGCAATTCCATCGGCAAATCTTCCAGGTGAATCTCCCGACCCGAAGCCATCACCGTCAGCCAGCGGCACAGATTTTCCAACTGGCGGACGTTACCAGGCCAATCCAGCCGGCTCAGATAGGTTTCAGTTTCCGGACGCAGAATTTTTGACTCAACCCCCAGTTCCCGTCCCGCCTGCCCCAAAAACCGCCGGGTCAACAACGGGATATCCTCGCGCCGCCGACTCAGCGACGGCAACTGAATGCGAATGACATTCAGCCGATGGTAGAGATCATCGCGGAATAACCCATCACGCACCCGCTGCTCCAGATTCTGATGCGTCGCAGCGATCACCCGCACATCAACCCGGGTTGGCAGGTGACCGCCCACCCGGTAAAACTCACCCTCGGCCAGCACCCGCAACAACCGGGTCTGCAATTCCGCCGGCATATCGCCGATCTCGTCCAGAAACAGGGTGCCGCTATTGGCTTGCTCGAAACGTCCTTGGCGAGCAGTTTGTGCGCCGGTAAAAGCGCCGCGTTCGTGGCCGAACAGCTCCGATTCCAGCAAATCGCGGGGAATAGCGGCGGTATTGATGGCGATAAACGGCTTGTCAGCGCGTGGACTGTGGCGGTGCAGGGCGCGAGCCACCAGTTCCTTACCGGTGCCGGATTCGCCGGTGATCAGCACCGTAATATTGGAATGCGACAACCGGCCAATGGCGCGAAACACCTCCTGCATCGCCGGCCCTTCACCAACAATCTCAGGCAGTTTTTCAATCTGCTCCGGCGGATCAGTTTTCTGGCGGTGCATCTGGCAGGCACGGCGGACCAGGGCCACTGCTTCGTCTACATCAAACGGTTTGGGCAAATACTCGAACGCTCCGCCCTGATAAGCCGACACCGCGCTATCCAGATCGGAATGGGCGGTCATAATAATGACCGGCAAATCCGGCACTCGCTCCCGCAGCCGGGCCAGTAGTTCCAGACCGCTCATCCCCGGCATCCGGATATCGGCGATGATCGCATCCGGTCGCCCTTGGCGCAGTGCCTCAATGACGCCCGCCGCACTGTCGAAGGACTTGACCGTCATCTCATCGCGTTGCAGGGCTTTTTCCAGCACCCAGCGAATGGCATGGTCATCGTCAATCACCCAGATCTGTTCTTTTCGGATCATGCCGGTTTTCCCAAGGGCAGCAACAGTGTGAAAACGGTTTCGCCGGGCCGGCTGGTGCATTCGATCAGGCCACCATGCTGGTTAACGATGCTCTGGGCAATGGACAGGCCCAGCCCGGTGCCATCGGGCCGACCACTGATCATTGGATAAAAAATCTGTTCCTGTTGATCGGGAGGAATGCCGGGACCGTCATCCACGATGTCCAGCCGCGCCACCAGCTTATGACGCTTGGCGCCGATGGTGTACTGGCGCTGAACCCGGCTGCGCAGAGTGATGACGCCCCATTGGCCCAGGGCCTGCACCGCATTGCGCACCACGTTGAGCATCGCCTGAATCAGCCGGTCAGCATCGCCCCACAGCGGCGGAATACTCGGATCATAGTCGCGCTCAATCCGGATGCCGGGCGGCGCTTCGGCCTCGACCAGGCCACATACTCGCTCCATGATTTCGTGAATGCTGACATCGCTGTGAATGGGCAGTTGGTTGGGACCGAGCATCCGATCCACCAGATTACGCAACCGGTCGGCTTCACCGATGATGATGCGGGTGTACTCGCGCAACGCCGGGTCCGGCAACTCCCGCTCCAGCAGTTGCGCCGCTCCGCGCAGACCACCCAGCGGATTTTTGATCTCATGTGCCAGGTTGCGCACCAGCGCACGGGTGGTGTGATGCTGGGCCATGATGTTTTCCTCGCGACTGATTCGCAGCCGCCAATCCACTTGCCGCAGCTCCAGCAACAAGCCGATGGGTGGATCACGCTCCAGCAACGGCGCGGCAGTGCAATCCACCGTCACGGTCCGATCCAGGGCAAGGTTGAGTTGCAGTTCCCGCTCGATATAGGGGTGGCCGTTTTCCAGACACTGCCGCAACCCGGCAATAAACGATTTGGCACCGACGATCAGGTCTGGTAAAGCCAGTTGGTGGGCTTTACGAAAACTCAGTTCGAACAGCGTCTCCGCCGACGGATTCATGAACAACAACCGCAACTGCTGGTCAAGCACCAGTACGGCAATGCTCAAGCCCTCCACCACTCGGCGGGAGTAGTCTTTATACACGTTCGCCTCGTTTTCTGGTCGTCATCACCGTTACAGCAAAAACCAAACCAATTTAGGTAACTTGCGATCACTGATACTTAATATCGTGTTCGCCGCGCCCTTCCAGGACACACCACTGCGTTATGTGCGCATCTGATTTATCATTATGGCCGATCTTTTGCACTTTATTAGTGCAAAACCTCCAATAAAAACGCCCCCGATGGGGGCGTCGTTGTAAACGGACATGGGCCTAGCGCGGCTTTCACGCTACGCCTGTGACGATTACAGGCTGTAGTACATATCAAATTCGACCGGGTGCGTGGTCATCCGCAAGCGAGTTACTTCCTCGTTCTTGAGGGTGATATAGGCCTCGATCAAGTCGTCAGTGAACACGCCGCCCTTGGTCAGGAACTCGTGGTCGGCAGCCAGTGCGGCCAGCGCCTCGTCGAAGTAGAAGCAGACCTTGGGAATGGCTTTCTCCTCCTCCGGTGGCAGGTCGTAAAGATCCTTGTCCATCGGCTCACCCGGATGGATCTTGTTCTGGATACCGTCCAGGCCAGCCATCATCATCGCGGCAAAGGCCAGATACGGATTAGCGGTCGAATCAGGGAAGCGCACTTCGATCCGGCGACCCTTCGGATTCTGGACATGAGGAATACGAATGGAGGCGGAACGATTACGGGCCGAGTAGGCCAGCATCACCGGCGCTTCAAAGCCGGGCACCAGTCGCTTGTAGCTGTTGGTAGATGCATTGGTGAAGGCGTTCAGAGCCTTGGCGTGCTTGATGATGCCGCCGATGTAATACAGCGCCGTTTCCGACAGGCCGGCGTACAGATCGCCGGAAAACAGGTTGACGCCATCTTTAGTGAGCGACTGGTGAACATGCATCCCGCTGCCGTTATCACCGACCAGCGGCTTGGGCATGAAGGTGACGGTCTTACCGTAACTCTGGGCGACGTTCTGGATCGCATACTTCAGCGACTGCACCTCGTCGGCCTTGCGCACCAGGGTGTTGAACTGGACGCCGATCTCGCACTGGCCGGCGGTGGCGACTTCGTGATGATGCACCTCAACAACATGACCCATCTGCTCCAGCGCCAGGCACATTGCGCCACGGATGTCGTGCAGCGAATCCACCGGCGGCACCGGGAAGTAGCCCCCCTTGATGCCGGGGCGATGGCCGAAGTTGCCGCCTTCGTAGGCACGCTCGGAATTCCAGCCGGCCTCGGAGGAGTCAATTTTGTAGGAACAGCCGCTGATATTTGCGCCCCAACGCACGTCGTCGAAGATAAAGAACTCATTTTCCGGGCCGAAATAGGCGGTATCGGCAACACCAGTGGACTTCAGATAGGCTTCTGCCCGCCGCGCCACCGAACGTGGGTCACGTTCGTAGCCCTGCATAGTATTGGGTTCAATCACATCGCAGGTGAGCAGCAGGGTGGGTTCCTCGAAGAACGGATCGATGCAGGCGGTGGCCGGATCGGGCATCAGGATCATGTCCGATTCCTGGATACCCTTCCAGCCGGCGATAGATGAGCCGTCGAACATCTTGCCGTCCTCAAACACATCCTCGTCCATGGCACTGATCGGCACGGTAACGTGCTGTTCCTTGCCACGGGTATCCGTGAAACGGTAGTCCACGAACTTGATGCCCTTTTCCTCGATCAGCTTCATCACATCGGCAGCATTCATCGTCATTGATTCCTCGGGTTTGGAAAGAGTCGGTTGTTAGTGGGTCGCCTGCGGTGCGAAATGGCAACACACTCTGCCCGCCGCGTTTCAGCAGGAACCGTGCCACAGGAATTTTTTTCCAGCAATGGCCGTAAACCGTGCAGTTTCAGGGTGCATAAATCCATTATCTCTGTTCTATTTTAGGGCGCAGATGGAAGCAGTCGCACTATTTTAGTGCTTCTGCGCTATGTGATGCCGACGGCTATCCTATTGGGTGAACGGCTTATACTGCCGCCCTGGCAAAATCTATTAACTGGAGAGCAAAGCATGAAACTGGAATTTATGGTTGAGAATGTCAAATGCGGTGGCTGCGCCGGCGCGATTCAGGCGGGCCTGCGCCAGAATACCCAGGTTAGGGATGTCGTCGTGGATGTGCCGGCTGGCCGGGTTACGGTGGAGGTCGAAGCAGACCTCCGGGCGGAATTGAGCGCGGCATTGAAAGCGCTGGGCTATCCCGAAAAAGCGCACTAATCCGCGCCCGTCAGTACCAGATGCAGGAGCCGGAAGAGCGCCGGCCCTGCGCCCGTCACCCATGCTTAGAAGCGCATACCAATGTTGAGACCCACGACAATCGGATCGATGTTCACAGTACCAAGGGTGCCGAGGACGTTTGACTTGGCCTTGGTATCAATATCCATATAGCTGACCACCGCGTTTACAAACCAGTTAGGAGCCACGTCAATATCGACGCCTAACTCCCCCGCTAGGCCCCAGGACGGATCCAGGGTTAGCTTGGTGCCGGACAGGGGACCGGTGGTGTCTTCAGAGAAGAAGAAGGTGTAATTCAGGCCCACACCGGCATAGGGACGAACGGTGCTGGTTGGCATGAAGTGATACTGTAAAAAGAGCGTCGGGGGTAACTGTGAAGTGCTGCCAACCTTGGTGCCCGCGAGGGTGATGTCGTGCTTGAACGGCAGGGCAGCAATCAGTTCAATACCAATGTTCGGCGTCGCCATGTAGGTGAGGTTGAAACCCAGGCTGTAGCCGTTGTCCACATCGATCATTCCCAGTGCAGTATTCAGGTTATCGGATTTTGGGAATATGCCCCACGCACCGACCCGACCGATCCAGTCGCCGGCCTCATAGGCTTGGGCGACTCCCACCAACAGACTGCCCGCCAGAGCTGCTGCCAAAGTGCTTTTGGTGAATTTCGTAGCCATCGCTTACTCCCTATATCACTCTATTTTCGGTGGATTGAAGAATCAAAATGCGGTATTCACGCAAAACTATTGTGTACTATTCCTGACAAAACAGTCAAAATAATAAAAATGTATCTACAACGCAACAACTGGTTACATTATTCCTCCTCCAGCGGCGGCAGCACCTGAATGATCTCTTCAAAGGTGGTCAGCCCGGCAGCAATCTGTAAGGCGGCGCTCACCCGCAGCGGGCGCATCCCCTGTTCACAGGCTCGGCGGCGAAGGTCGGTCGCGTCCATATCGGGGCGCAACAACCGGCGCAGTTCCGGGGTAACGGTCAGCAGCTCATACAGACCGACGCGGCCCAGATAGCCGGTGTTACGGCATTCTGGACAGCCGCGTGGCTCTCGGATCATGGCTGGTTTCGGTAGCGACCACGGCCGAATCAGTGCATCCCACAGAGCCGGATCCAGTTGGCCCTCACCTTTGCAATGCGGGCACAGGGTCCGCACCAGCCGCTGCGCCATCACCCCGATCAACACGTTTTGAATCAGATAGTGGGGAATACCGAGATCGAGCAGTCGGGTTACTGCCGAGGCCGCATCGTTGGTATGCAGGGTTGAGAGCACCAGATGCCCGGTTAATGCCGCCTGCACTGCCATTTGTGCGGCTTCCAGATCCCGGATTTCGCCCACCATGATGATGTCAGGGTCCTGCCGCAGCAGGGTGCGAATGCCTTGGGCGAAGCTCAAGTCAATCGCTGGATGGACCTGCATCTGATTGAGTTCCGGCACCACCATCTCGATGGGATCTTCGACGGTGCAGACGTTCACCTCCGGGTTCGCCAGATGCTTGAGCGTGGTGTAGAGGGTGGTGGTCTTGCCGGAGCCGGTTGGGCCGGTGACCAGTACGATACCGTGCGGACGGGCGATCATCGTCCGCCAAATTGCTTCCTCGGCGGGGGCGAATCCCAACTGGCCGAAGTTTTTGGTCACCGTGTCCGGGTCAAAAATACGCAGTACACATTTCTCGCCGAAGGCAGTCGGCATGGTGGACAGGCGGAGTTCAATTTCCCGTCCGGCTGGGGTGCGAGTCTTAATCCGGCCATCCTGCGGGCGGCGCTTTTCAGCCACGTCCATCCGGCCCAGAATCTTGATCCGGCTGGTGACCGCGCTCATCACCGGCGGCGGCAACTGATAAATCGCGTTCAGCACCCCGTCAATGCGGAAGCGGATCTGGCCCTGTTCGCGGCGCGGTTCCAGATGAATATCACTGGCACGCTGGGCGAAGGCGTATTGCAGCAGCCAATCCACAATCTGCACGATGGGCCGTTCATCCGCGCTCAGTTCGCCGCGTCGGCCCAGTTCCAGTAACTGCTCGAAGTTGAGGATGCTCGATACCGGTTCCAGCGAACCTTTAAGGGCACCACGCACCGAGCGCGATACGCCATAAAATTCCAACTGATAGCGGTTGAGATCCAACGGATTGGCGATGACCCGTTGAATCTCCCGACGCAAAGCCTGCCGCAATACATCCTGCCAGCCGGTGAGATAAGGTTCAGCGGTGGCGAATACGACCCGGCGTTCATCCGCTGCAACCGGCAGGATTTGATAGCGAGCGGCGTACTCGTAGGACACATAGGGCAGTAGCCGCTCGACTGCGGCGATATCAAGCTTGAGCGGATCGATGCGCAAATAGGGCAATCCGACCTTACCGGCCAGCCACTCGGTGAGCCACTCCAGGCTCAGCGCCTGATGCGGCGGTTGCAGTTGGCGCAACTGTTTGTTGGTGATCACCACCAAAGGATGAAGTTCGCCGCGTTCCGAGCGAGCGCCGGCACTGACCTTTTCAATCTCGGTTCGGTCAACCAGACCATCGGCGACCAGTTCATCCAGCACTTCCTTGACGGTCAGCCGGTGTTCGGGCAGGCGTGGTCTGGATGAAGGGCTGGAACGGGGATCAGGGCTGCTGCCCAAAGCGGGAGGAGTGACTGAAACAGTGAGGATCGGCGCATTCACAGCGTTTCCAGCTTGGCGTAAGCCACCACCAGCCACTTGGAACCGCCTGCCTGCGGGAAATCAATCCGCGCTCGGGCGTGGTAGCCCGCGCCCTCGACTTCCAGCACCATGCCTTCGCCAAACTGGGCATGGCGCACCCGCTGGCGGGGCCGCAGCCCGGTGGGTAAGGTAGTGGGCGGCGCCGTTGACACGGCAATGGGCCGGACCGGCAGCGGCGTTTTGGTGCGATGACCGGCGCGAACCCGCACTGCGTGGATCAATTCAGTGGGGATTTCATTCACGAAGCGCGAAGGAGCCGGGTAATTTTCGCGCCCGTACAGGCTGCGTTTTTCGGCATAGCTCACATACAACTGGCGCCGGGCACGAGTGATGCCGACATAGGCCAGCCGTCGTTCTTCTTCCATGCGACCGGCTTCGGCATCGGAACGACTGTGCGGAAACAGCCCTTCCTCCAGCCCGACCAAAAACACCAGCGGAAATTCCAGACCCTTAGCCATGTGCAGCGTCATCAGTTGCACACTGTCCTCGTGGGCAGCGCCTTGGCCTTGGCCGGATTCCAGCACCGCATGAGCCAGAAAAGCGTTCAACCAGTCGGGTTCGTCCGGGTCTATGCCGACAATGACGGGATCGGCGTGAAGGGTAAAATCGCCGCTGGCGTTGACCAGTTCCTCCAGATTCTCCACCCGCATTTCACCCTTGTCAGCCTTGGCCTGTTCGTACATCGCCACCAGGCCGCTGTGGTGGATAACTTGATCAACCCGTTCCGGCAGGGGCCGGTCGCGGCTTTCATGGTCCAACGCTTCGATCAGGTTCAGGAAGCTACGCACCGCGCTGGCCGCTCGCCCGCTCAGTCCGCCGGTGGTGAGCAATTGCAACGCGGCTTGCCACAGTGAACCTCCTTGGTTACGCGCCATTTCCCGCAGCACTTCAACGGTGCGGTCGCCTATCGCCCGTGGCGGCGTGTTGACCACTCGCTCGAAGGCTGGATCGTCATTACGATGGGCGACCAGCCGTAGATAAGCCAGGGCGTCCTTGATTTCAGCGCGCTCGAAGAAACGCAGCCCGCCGTAAATCCGGTACGGCAATGCTGCTGCAATCAGGTGTTCTTCAAACAGCCGCGACTGGGCATTGGAACGGTAGAGAATTGCCGCGTCACTGCGGCGACCACCGTTGGTGACCCACTGGCGAATGCGTTCGATGACAAACCGCGCTTCGTCTGCTTCATTAAAGGCGTTGTAAAGCTGGATCAGTTCACCGTCGCCATCGGCGGTCCACAAATTTTTGCCCAGCCGACCGGCATTGTGGGCGATCAGGGCATTCGCCGCCTTGAGGATGTTGTGAGTGGAGCGGTAGTTCTGTTCCAACCGTATTGTTCGCGTACCGGGAAAGTCAGCGGCAAAACCCTGGAAATTTTCGACCTTGGCCCCGCGCCAGCCGTAGATCGACTGATCATCATCGGCAACGATAAACATATCCGTCTGAGCGTTGCTCAACAGCCGCACCCACTGATACTGAATGGTGTTGGTGTCCTGAAATTCGTCCACCAGCACATGACGAAATCGTTCGCGGTAATGCGCCAGCAGATCTGGGTTATTGCGCCAGAGTTCATAGGCGCGCAGCAGCAGTTCGCCGAAATCCACCAGCCCGCTGCGCTCGCAGTGCTGCTGATAGGCAGCGTAGATGCGCTGGTTTTGGCGTTTGACCGGATCGCCATCGTCGGCCAGATCGGCAGGGCGCTGACCCCCGTCCTTGCACTGATTGATGAAGCTGGCGGCAGCTTGCGGCGGCCATTTCTTCTCATCCAGATTTAGTCCAAGCAGCACCTTTCTCAGCAGCCGTTTCTGATCGTCGCTATCGAGAATCTGGAAGGCGCGGGGCAGCCGGGCTTCCTGCCAGTGCTGGCGCAACAAACGATGCGCAATGCCGTGAAAGGTACCGATCCACAGTCCGGCCAGCGGCTGATCCAGCATCGCCTCGACCCGACCACGCATTTCAGTGGCGGCTTTGTTGGTGAAAGTGACCGCCAGAATAGACCAGGGCGAAGCCTTCTCCACCGTCAGCAACCAGGCAATGCGCCGGGTCAGCACCCGGGTTTTGCCGCTGCCGGCTCCGGCCAGAATGCGGAGAGGCCCCAGCGGCGCGGTGACTGCTTCGCGCTGGGGGTCATTGAGATCTTCGAGAATCCAGGATACGTCCATGGGCGGCGATTCTAGCAAAACCGCCCGGTCGGGGCAGTGTGCTAAATTGACGACTCTATCAAAGTTAGGACTTTCGCTTTCCGTCATTCCCGCGTAGGCGGGAATCCAGTCAGCCGCTGAAAAGCGTGGATACCCGCATTCGCGGGTATGACGGATTTTAGGGTTTGGCGAACATCCTGAAGGTACTAAGCTGTTTGGCAACCAAACAGCGCCATTTCTTTTGTCAATCCATCTCTAAAAGTACCGCAACCATGAAAATCACGATTTTTGGCTCCGGTTATGTCGGACTGGTCACCGGCGCCTGCTTCGCTGAGGTCGGTAATGACGTGCTATGCGTAGATGTCGATCACCGCAAGGTGGAGATGCTGCGGCGCGGCGAAATTCCGATTCACGAACCCGGACTCGATGAGGTGGTCAAGCGCAATAGCGTCAGCGGACGGTTGCGTTTTACCACCGATTTGGCCGAAGGCGTGGCTCACGGCCTGTTCCAGTTTATCGCAGTAGGCACTCCGCCTGACGAAGACGGTTCCGCCGATCTCCAGCATGTGCGCGCCGTCGCCCGTTCGATTGGCGAACACCTCGATGACTACCGGGTGGTGGTCAACAAATCCACCGTGCCGGTGGGCACCGCTGATGTGGTGTGCGACACCATCATGGAAGTTCTCGCCAAACGGAGCCGGGACGTGCCCTTCGCAGTAGTTTCCAACCCGGAATTCCTCAAGGAAGGCGCAGCGGTGCCGGACTTTATGCGGCCCGACCGCATCATCGTTGGCTGCGACGATGAGCGGGCTATCGTGCTGCTGCGCAATCTGTATGCGCCCTTTAACCGCAATCGCGACCGCTTGATCGAGATGGACGTGCGCTCGGCGGAACTGACCAAGTACGCCGCCAACGCCATGTTGGCCACCAAGATTAGCTTCATGAATGAGATCGCCAATCTGGCCGAGCGGCTGGGAGCGGATATTGAGAAAGTGCGGGTGGGCATCGGCGCCGATCCACGCATCGGCTATCACTTCATCTATCCGGGCTGCGGTTATGGCGGCTCCTGCTTTCCCAAAGACGTGAAAGCGCTGGAATACACCGCCCGGGCGGCGGACTACGACGCCACGCTGCTGAAAGCCGTGGAAACGGTCAATGAGCGGCAGAAGGATGTGTTATTCACCAAGATTCAGCGCCATTTTGGTTCCGCATTGCGTGGCCGAACCTTTGCCGTATGGGGTCTGGCGTTCAAACCCGGTACCGATGACATGCGGGAAGCGCCTAGCCGCAATCTGTTGGAGGCGCTGTGGCAGGCTGGCTGTACGGTGCGAGCTTACGATCCAGCAGCGATGACTGAAGCCCGCCGTATTTACGGGGAACGGCCCGATTTCCGGTTGTGCGATCAGCCGACGGCCGTTCTGGACGGTGCAGATGCTCTGGTGATCGTCACCGAATGGAGCCTGTTCCGCAGCCCGGATTTCGATGCGATCCGCCAAACCCTCAAGCAGCCGGTGATCTTCGACGGGCGCAATCTTTATGATCCCGAATACCTGCGCGAACTCGGTTTTATCTATTACGCCATTGGCAGAGGCCAAACTTCATGATCATCCCGGTTATTTTGTCCGGTGGCAGCGGCACCCGGTTGTGGCCGCTATCACGCGAAACCTACCCCAAGCAATTTCTGCCGCTGGTGGACGAGCGGACCATGGTGCAGAACACCGCACTGCGGATTGTGGGAATGAGCGACGCAACCGCGCCCATGGTGGTATGCAACGAGGATCACCGTTTCATGGTCGCCGAGCAGTTGCGTGCCATTGGCATCCATCCGGCGGCGGTGATCCTGGAACCGATTGGCCGCAATACCGGGCCAGCAGTCGCGATTGCAGCGTTGCACGCCCAGAATGCGGGCGCTGATCCGATCCTGCTGATTTTACCGGCGGATCATGTCATCGCCGATGTGGAAGGTTTTCGCGCCGCAGTGCGCCAGGTCGTGCCCCACGCCGAAGCGGGCCGGCTGATCACCTTCGGCATCGTCCCGACCGCCCCGGAAACCGGCTACGGCTACATCAAGGCCGGCGTGCCGCTGGATGAATCAGAGGTGTACGCGGTGGATCGCTTCGTCGAAAAGCCCGACGCTGCGACCGCTCAGCGCTATCTGGATTCCGGCGATTATTACTGGAACAGCGGCATGTTCATGTTTCGCGCTTCGGCGTTTCTGGCGGAACTGGAGCGACTGGCTCCGGCGATGCTGGCCGCCTGCCAGCAGGCACTGAGCGCTGGCCGGGCCGACCGGGATTTCCTGTGGCTGAGCCGCTCAGCCTTCACCGCCTGCCCCAAGGATTCGATTGACTATGCGGTGATGGAGAAAACCGATCATGCGGTGGTAATGCCTCTCACGGTCGGTTGGAACGATGTCGGTTCCTGGTCGGCGCTGTGGGATGTAGGTGAGCGCGACGCCGATGGCAACATCAGTCGTGGCGATGTGATCAGCGTCGACACCCATGATTCCTATGTGGATGCCACCTCCCGGTTGGTCGCGACGGTGGGGGTTGAGCATCTGGTGGTGGTCGAAACCAGCGATGCAGTGCTGGTCGCTACCAAGGATCGGGTGCAGGAGGTTAAGGCGGTGGTGGATCAGCTCAAGGCCAGCCAACGCCCGGAAGGTCGCAACCATCGCAAGGTCTATCGGCCCTGGGGCTGTTATGACTCCATCGATCTCGACCAGCGGTTTCAGGTCAAACGTATCACCGTCACGCCCGGCGCCAGCCTGTCCTCGCAGATGCATCATCACCGCGCCGAACATTGGGTGGTAGTACGCGGTACGGCCCGGGTGACCCGTGGCGAAGAGGTATTCATGTTGACCGAGAATCAATCAACTTATATTCCGGTGGGAGTCCGCCACCGGCTGGAGAATCCCGGCAAGATTCCGCTGGAGATCGTTGAGGTGCAATCCGGCAGCTATCTGGGCGAAGACGATATCGTCCGCTATGACGACGCCTATGGGCGAGAAAAAGGCGAGGCGTAAATAGCCCTGTAAAAAGCCCTGAAGCCTTCTGTTGATTCCAGGACTTTCGCCAAGCCCCTTAAATTCGTCATACCCGCGAAAGCGGGTATCCAATTTTTTCAGTGGCTTACTGGATTCCCGCTGACGCGGGAATGACGGAAAGCGAAAGTCCTGGATTCAATCAGATGAGCGATAGCACCACGCATACCACCACTGCCCCAGCCATTCGTAACCGGCATAATGAATCTCCGCGATGGCGGTGACCGATGGCAGCCAGGATTGGAAATCAAAGGGATGCGGCTGATCATCGAAGAACAGCGTAGGCGCGGGAATCACTACCAGCCCCTGCGCCTGAAACGCTGCTACGGCTCGTGGCAGATGCGCCGCGTTGGTGACCAGCAGGATGGTGTTGATGTGGCGTTCGCGCAGTAGCGCCGCGCTGTTGACGGCGTTTTGCCAGGTGTCCCGGCTCGTGGTTTCCGTCAGGACGTGCGGGATACCGAATTCTCCCTCCAGGATGCCCTTCATCAACTCCGCTTCACTGGGGCCTTCATCCGCTTTGGGGCGACCCCCGGTAGCCAGCACCGGCAACCCGGTCAACCGGGCCAGGCGGGCGGCGTAGCGAACCCGACCCAAAGTCCGGTCATGGACGGTAGGTCCATCGCCATATTCTGAGGCATAGGTATACAGACCTCCGCCCAATACCACGATGGCGCCAGGTTGTTGCGATTTGAGAACGTGCGCTGTCGGCGGCATGTAGGGTTGCAGGGGACGACTGAGCAGGCTGGCGGTGAAGGGGATGCTAAACCCATAGCTCAATAAGAATCCGACGACAAGCAGACGCTGGCTCAATTGTGGGCGCCATCGCAGCAATAATACCCCGAGCAGACTGATCAACAGTGGACCGCCTGGTGGGATCAACAAGGTTTTAGCGAGTGAAGCAAAGGAAGTGGAGGCGTCAATGATGAGAGTGACCTGTTGTGCGGGTGATCATCGTTGGGTTGGACTGTAGCGGAAGTGGCAAAGAGGGAATGTCACCGGCAGCGCCATTTCCCGCCGGTTCTCCGGTCTGGAAAACTAGCTCTCTGACGGTAGCGTGGGCTGGCTGCGACGGTGTCGGATGCGTTCAGTGGGCATCGCTAGTTCCGCTGGCGTGGTGGGGATCGGATGGTGGGAAACCACCGGCAGATGGATACCCGTCGTCGAACCGGTGCGCGCCCGGCGCAGCCAGCCCAGCACCCGGCGCTCCACCGCATCCTGATCAGAGGACGACATATCCCGGAAAATCAGCGTCCCAACGCTGATCAGCAGGGTTAATCCACCGAGAAAGGTCATCAGCGGCTGCATGAAAGCAATCGCCAGCAGCGCAAGTAGCCCAAACAGGATATGCCGGATTTTCAAGTGAGTTCCTCCATCAGGTCGATCATGTCCGGTGCATTACCGTGTGTTTGGCGATTTCCAACGGGGCAGCTATTTTACCTTCTGCTAGACTAGACAATAATTCAAGTGGGATGACGACATCATCCCAATTTTTGGAGCCATCCGCGAATCCGTGGCTTATGGACATCGAAACCCGTTCTAAAGAAGTGGCAGACACCTGCGTTGAAGGTCAACTGGACCAGGAAGCCTTGCTGGACAGCGCAGCGGACGCAAATCTCCAGTCAGCAGCAGACAACCTGACGCTCAGTATCGTGGAAGGCCCCGAGACTGAGATCCGGGCCGTGGGTGAGGGCATTGGACTGGAAACCCTGGAGTCCGGCAAGGTGATCGGTCCCGCTGATCGACGTGTCCGCCTCCTGCACGATCTCAGTGGCGAGAAACGAATCTGGCTGGCACGCGCTGTCGCACCGACGCTCGGTCAAAATGATGGAGTGGCGGAAGAATTCCAGGCCGTCAAGATTTTTCTGCCCGTCGGTCATCCCGCGATTACCCGGGAATCCAAGCGCGAAGAGCGGGCACAACGGGCTGATCTCATCGGCTTGCGGGCGTACCTGGCTAGAGTCAGAGCGCGGGTCGAACTGGCTACAAAGCTGGATCACCTGAATATCGCTCACGTCCGGGGTTGGCGGTACGGTGCTGACGGCTGGCCGTTTGCGGAAATGGAATACATTAACCCCCGCAATGGTTACACGCTTGCGCAACGGTTGCGTGAGCAGGGCCGGGACGGCTTTCCCTGGGACACCATCATCACTTGGCTGCTACCGGTTACCGACGCACTGGATTATGCCCGCCGGGAGCATCGGATCGCTCATCAACACCTCGACACAGACACGGTTTTCGTCACCGATCAGGGCGAAATCAAGCTGCTGGGATTCAGTCTGGCCATCGAGTCGCGTGAACCACGCAGCGTGCTGTTTGCCGGCGGAGGGCCGACGGCTGGGGCGAATCCAGAAGGTTCAACCGATCCGGCTACCGCTGAAACGACCTTTCGCCGCGATGTATTCGCATTGGCGTTGCTGGTTTACCAGCTATTGACGGGCAAGAGTGTTTACGAGGTACAGAGCCAGCAGCCGAACACGGTGCCGCGCCCGGACCGGTTGAATGATGATGCCTGGCGGGTGTTGCGCCGAGGTCTGGCCTATCCCAGCGAACTGTGTCCAACCGATGCCGGTCCATTTCTAGCGGCACTGGATGCAGCACAATGCCCTGGTACGACGGTCGCGCATCGCCGTAACCCGATCCTGAAACGGAAATGGAAATGGATGCCGGTGGCAGGCTTGGGTTTAGCAGCCATCCTGTCCATCTATTGGCTGACCACGCGGGTTAACAAGGCGCCTGAGCCAACACCGCCGGCGCGGATCGCCCAATCCGGCGAGACGGCGCCAGGATTGGATATAACGCCGCCCTCCACGGTGGGTGGTTCCGCACAAGCGCTGGAGCGTGAGGCCGACCTGCACGCATTTGAGGCAGCCCGGCGGGTGGATACGCAAGTGGCTTACCGGCTCTACCTGCAGCGTTGCCCGCGCTGTGGTTACGAGCGGGAGGCACGGGCTGCCGTTCAGCGGCTGGAAACTGCGGATAAAATCCGCGAGATCAAGGCAGCCTTTGAGACTGCGGTGCTTGCGCTGGAGCGTGAAAGCCGAGGTGACCGGGGTGATGTGGCGAGATCCCGCCTGGATGCGTTGGCGGCACTGGCGCCTGATGAACCACTGCTCACTACCGGGCGATTGCGGTTGGTACTCGGCTGGGCCGCACTGGCGCAGGCGAGTCTGGACAAGGCGGATTTGGGCGAAGCCCGACGCTGGTTGAAAAAGGCCGAATCCCTTCAGGTAGAACACCCCGAATTGAAGGCATTGGCCCAACGCCTCGACCAGGTTGATGCAGAGGAACGGATCAAGCGTCTGGATGCCGATGCGTTCGCTGCAGTCCAGCGTGTCCACACTCGCAAAGCCTACTGGAGCTACCTCGAGCGCTGTGCGCCGATGTGCAACCACCGTGCGGAAGCGGAGGCGGCGCTGGTCCGGTTGGCGCCTGCCAATCCGGTACTCCGGGATCGGCTGAGCGACGGCTCGCAAGGGCCTGAAATGGTGGTCATTCCGTCTGGCGGGTTTCTGATGGGATCGCCGCCTCAGGAAAAGGGTCGCTACAACGACGAAAAACTCCGTCCAACCTTGATTGAAACCTCGTTCGCTATCGGCAAGTACGAGGTGATGTTCCACGAGTACGACCGGTTCGCAACCGCGACTGGGCGCACCCTGCCCCTCGATCAAGGTTGGGGGCGTGGCCGCCGTCCGGTGATCAATGTGAGTTGGCAGGCTGCGGTGGACTATACTCAATGGTTGTCTCAGCAAACCGGCCACCGTTACCGGTTGCCAACGGAAGCAGAGTGGGAATACACGGCCCGCGCCGGGATCGCCGCCAGCCGCTACTGGGGTGACGATCCGGATCAGGGCTGTGCCTATGCGAACGCCGCCGATCTGGATGGCAAGCAGATGTTCGTAGGCTGGACGGTGATGAAGTGCCACGATGGGCAGATTTATACCGCGCCGGCCGGTAGCTACCGTAGCAACGATTTCGGTTTGCATGACATGCTCGGTAATGTCCTGGAGTGGACCTGCTCGTTGTACGACAAGGAGGCTCCAGCGCCAATCCAGAGTTGCCAACAACCGGCTGAGGATCGCCAGTTCGTAGTGCGCGGCGGTTCCTGGAACGATGAGCCGCGCAACGTCCGTTCGGCGGAACGGCACCGCAGCCGGGCCAACTATCAGGATTATTTCCTGGGGTTCCGCCTGGTGCGGGAATTACCGTAGGCATGATTCATTCTCCCTGAACCCTCGATCTGAACCCTCGATCATGGCGGTGATCCAATGGGTGTCGCGGTTCTGGCGCGGGGTCGAGAGGCTTAGCCGGATGGTGATCGTACCCCTCGACCGTTTGCTGGAAGAACTGGGTTTCCTGTCCATCGTGTTGGTAAGCGTCGGACTGGCGACACGAGGGGAATGGCCCTTTCTGGCTCGATACACCGGGCAACAGATTTACTTTACCGCCGTACAGCGCACCTACATTTTCACCGTCGTCGGCTTGATCATTGGTGCGCTGACCGCTTTTCCACTGATCGTACTCGGCATTCGCGATCCCCAGATATTGGGACGCATCATGCATCTCATGATTTATCACCAACTTGGTCCTATTCTGGCGGCGCTGTTCGTCGCGGGATTATCGGGCGCAGCCATCACCGCCGAGTTGGGCGAACTCCGAGCCAATCAGGCCCTTGACCATCTGACAGCCATGGGTGTCAACCCTTACAGCTTTTTCGTATTTCCCCGTCTGATCGGTATGGCGTTGTCGTTGTTAATCCTGAACTGCTGGTTGAACGTCGGGGTAACCGTCGGCGCGGCGCTGATGCTGAATCTGTATCACAACATCCCGCCGACAGTGTTTCTCCGGGTCTGCGTGGCCGGGTTGACGCCGACGGCACTAACTCTGACCGGCGGGATGATCGTGATGCAGGCGACCCATATCGTGCTGGTTCAGACGCTGCGCGCCTTTCAGGTTCGGGCTTATGTGGACATTCCACGGGCGTTACCGAACGCTTTTACCCAATCCTTTATCGGCTGCCTGCTAATCAGCCTGCTGTTCTCGCTGGTGCGTTATGGCTGAGGCGCGGCTGCGGGTGCGGGATTGGGTGCTGGATGCACAACCCATCCCGGAACCGTTTGATTTCCAGGCGCTACCCGGTGAGTTGTGGCTACTGGTGGGTCGGGTGGATTCGGGGAGGCGCGAGTTGATCAGGAGTATCGCCGGGCTGGATCGACCGCTGGCGGGTTACCTTGAACTGTTCGGTCAAGCAGTGGAACCCTTGCGGGCGCGGGCGCTGGGGCGATTGCGCAGCCAGGTAGGTGTGGTGCTGGAACAGTCCGGTTTGGTTCCGGCCTGGAGCGTCTTCGAAAATCTGGCGCTGCTGCTCCACTATCATCGCCTGGCGCCCATCGGGGCGGTTGAGGATTACGTGGTGAATTTTGTCGAATCCTGTCGGGTGCCGCAGACCTTGTTGCCCCGGCGGGCCAGCGAGTTGTCACCACTGGAAAGCGCGTGGATCGCCTTGCTGCGGGCGCTGATTATCAAGCCAAGGTTACTGCTGGTCAGTGCGTACCTGCCACGGGAAACTCTGGCGGTGAATTACAGCGTATGGGCGTTTTTTGAGGAGGTTATCCAGCCGATGAACATGACGATCCTGGTGGATGCCGGCCCTGGAGCGTTGCCGATTGGCTCGGAAACGCGGCTGCTGGTGATGGACCAAGGGACGCTGCGAGCAGCGGGCATGGCGCAGGATTTAAGCGATCATCCTGATGCCCTGGTCCGGCATTATGCAGGTTCCGAATATGCTTGAGACGGTCATCGGCGCCCGTTACCGCTTTTACCAACGGTCGGTAGGCTTGCTGATCCTGGTGACACTCACCGTATTGTTTGTGATGCTATGGATGGCGAATCGCCAGTTCGGCTTTTTCACTCAGACCTATCATTTGTACGGCTTCCTGGATAACGTCAAAAACATCCAGAAGACCACGCCGGTGACTCTGGCCGGGCTGAAAATCGGGGCAGTACGCGATTTGGCGATCACCGATTACAACCGGATTCGGGTCGCCTTGATTCTTGACCGGAGCTACCAGCCGCGCATTCGTGGCGGCTCGATGGCGTTGGTCAAGACTGATCTGCTGGGCAGCGCCCAGATCGAACTTAACATGGGCGCCCCCGATCAGCCGATGTTACAGGATGAGGCAGAGATTGCATTTGTGCGATCGGCCGATCTGGAGGTGTTGCTGCGGCAGGCGCAGGAACAATTAGCGCAGGTTTCCGCTGTGCTGACCAACGTCAAAATCCTCACCGACGAACTGAAAAAACCTGAAGGGGCATTGTTAGGTACGCTGACGGCGTTTGCCCGGTTGGCCCAGGACTTCTCAACCAGGCTGTCGGGGTCCATGGAACGCATGGACGAGGTGCTGCGCAACGTCGCCGAACTCAGTGGGCAATGGACCCCGCTGCTGCGGAATATCGCGGTGGTGAGCGGAGAAATGAGCCGGGCGGCGACCGATCTGGCGGCGGTCAGTACCCGGATTCGCCAGGGTCAGGGGGTGTTGGGCGGGATGACGGATAGCGAAAGTCCACTGTCCCGCCATGTCGTGGCCAGCGCGCAAAAATTGCAGACCGTGTTGACCGGCCTGGAAAAACTGAGCGGGCAACTGCCTGGGTATGGCCGGCGGATTGAACAAATTTTGCGGCAAACCGAAGTGTTGACCACTCGCTTGGCCGAGGCCAGTGGACGAGTGCCCGGCTTGCTCGACCGTAGCCACACCGTCGCAGAAGATGTAGACGAGGTGATCGGATCGGTCAAGCAGAGTGCTTTGCTGCGGGTGCTGAACCCACCGCAACCGGGTCAGCCACCACTGGAAGCACCCCGGGACATGGGGTGGCCGATTCCCGCTGCGCCGCCGCACTGATCCGGGCTGGAGGTTGCGGTTGCGATGGATGTGAAGGTGAGCAGTCAGGCGAAACGGAACCGATGGTGGGTAATGCTGACCGGGCTGCTGCTGCTGCTACTGGCGGCCTGCGGCGGTCCAGCCTTAACACCGTTGCAGGCGCAGTATCAGCGCGAGCAGGAACGGGCATTGCGTTATCATGCCCGGGGTGAATTGCCACGCGCCTTGCAAGCCTATCAGGACAGTCTGCGCTGGGCGGAGATAGCCGATGACCGGGCGGCGATAGTGACCCAGGCGCTGAACCTGGGCACGGTTGCGTTGGCGCTGGGTGAATGGGCGCTGGCGGAATCGAGCTTTCAGCAAGCGCAACGAACGGCCGTTGAATTGCGGAATGTAGCGAGTGAATGGCGGGCGCGGCTGGGGCTGGCCCAGGTCAGCTTGCGGCAAGGCCGATTTGAAGCAGCCCTGACCGCGTTTCAACATGCGCTGGCAGAGGTGCGTGAACGGGATACCGCTGCGGCGTTGGTGGCGCTCAATGGGCTGGGATTGGCACATCAGGGGCTGGAGCAATGGTCTGACGCCTACCGGGCCTTACGCGAAGCCGAAATACTGGCGCGCGCCCATGGCAACGAGCGATTGCTGGCGGCAACCCTCGCCAATCAAGCCGCGCTGGCGCTGCGAACCGGCCAGTTCAGCCCAGCCGCAACCAGGCTGGATGAAGCGATTGCCCTGGATCGCAACACAGAAAATCTGCCCGGTCTGGCGCAGGACCTGGCACTGCTGGCGCGGGTGCGTGAGCAGATGGGCGATGGGCCGGGCGCACTGGATTTGTACCGACAGGCCCGGATCATCGCCCGCCACACCGGTCAATTCCTGCCGGTTGAATCAGGCCACCGGGTAGATCGTGGTTCAGAGGGCGATTCCAGTGGGCGTTTACAACCGGGAGGGCTAAAATCAGCAGAGCAGAGCGGCCTGACTCCGTAAGGCCACCGGCTGATTTTCCGGGTTTTTCGGAACGATCGTGCGACCCCGCCAGAGGCGCTCACCGACACTACGACCAGGATGCCATGATCAAGAAACCCAATAACACGCTGCCCGTCGGTTATCGCTTGCATCAGTACCGTATTGAATCGGTGCTGGGCGCCGGTGGATTTGGAATCACCTACAAAGCCGTGCATGAGGCGTTGCAGACCAGGGCGGCTATCAAGGAATACTTTCCGGTCGAATGGTCCTATCGTGATCGCGACGAGGTCAATGTCCTAGCCAACACTCAGGGTGGTTTA
This sequence comes from Candidatus Contendobacter odensis Run_B_J11, assembly GCF_000531125.1. Classification (GTDB taxonomy): domain Bacteria; phylum Pseudomonadota; class Gammaproteobacteria; order Competibacterales; family Competibacteraceae; genus Contendibacter; species Contendibacter odensensis. The sequence goes on from NZ_CBTK010000290.1 coordinate 33,178, forward strand.
CCGACTTCAGAAGCGGGTGAGGATGCCTGCTATAGCTGGGGCTTGGAGCGGTTCCTTAACGAAGCCCAAATTCTGGCGAAGGTGAATCACTCCGGCGTGGTGCGGGTACGGGATTTTTTCGAGGAGAACGGTACGGCCTATATCGTGATGGATTACGAGGATGGTGAACCGCTCAGCCAAACGCTCCAGCGGGAAAAAAACCTGATTGAAGACTCTATTCGCCGCCTGCTGGGCGATGTGTTGCCCGCCTTGGAGGCGGTGCATGCCTTGGGTTATCTGCATCGCGACATCAAGCCCGCCAATCTCTATCGCCGCGCCGACGGTCGAACCATCCTGATTGATTTCGGCGCGGCCCGCCAAGCACTGGGCCGGCGCAGCAAAAGTGTCACCAGTGTGTTTTCACCCGGTTACTCGCCGATTGAGCAGTATCTAACCGAGGGCAAGGGCTATGGACCTTGGACTGATATCTACGCCTTGGGCGCGGTTCTGTATCACTGTGTGGCCGGAGTAGCTCCTATCGAAGCACCGGGGCGAGTCCTCGACGATCCGCTGCGCCTGGCCGAGGAGTTGGCCTCCGGGCGCTACAGCCAGGGATTACTGCGGCTGATTGATCGGGCCATGGCGGTTCGCCCTGAGAAGCGGTTCCAGACGGTCGCGCAGATGCGGACTGCGCTGGAGGCGCGGATGGATGATGACGGTGAGCGCACCGTGAAGCTGGAATTACCGCTGCGTTCGGATCTGCATCGCAGTGGCGAGAAGCCGCGCCTGGTCATCGTTGATCCCCCCAAGACACCCCTGAAATCCCGGCGCTTGGACTGGCGATGGGGGGTTGGCATTCTGGCAGTGTTGGCGATAGCCGGAGGAGGTATTGCGATCTGGAAGGGGCAAGTTCCATCAACTCAGGTCGAGCAGCCATCTCATCCGCTCGCTTCGCTAAAACATTCTGGACCTCCCGCCAGCCCTCAACCCGGTCAGATCTACGCCGATCCGGGCACGGGTCTGGATTTTGTCTGGGTGCCACCGGGTTGTTTCATCATGGGCAGTCCAGACACCGAAAAAGATCGCAGCGCCAACGAGGTACCGCATCAGGTGTGTCTGAAGGGTTTCTGGATGGGTAAAACTGAGGTGACAAATGCCCAGTATCAGCAGTTCGACCCCGGCCATGACAGCGGTGCCTACGAATCCTACAGCCTGAACGCGCCCAATCAGCCGGTAGTTCGGGTCAGTTGGCAGGAGGCGGTCGCCTATGCCGACAAGCTGTCTGATAAATCCGGCCTGCGGTTTCGCTTGCCGACGGAGGCCGAGTGGGAATATGCGGCGCGCGCGGGTAACACCCATTCCCGCACTTGGGGCGATGATCCGAATCAAGCCTGCCGCTACGCCAACATCTACGACGAGACCGCACGTAAGACCAAGCCTTTCAATTGGGCCAATTACCCCTGCGAGGACAAACAGGTCGTGGTTGCTCCGGTCGGCCAATATGAGGCGAACGCCTTTGGTCTCTACGACATGCTGGGTAATGTCGCAGAGTGGACTTGCTCCGAATACGACAACGCTTATACCGGCAGCGAAACCCGTTGTGCCGATCGTAAGGTCGCGGCGGGTGGGCAGCGGGTGTTGCGCGGCGGGTCATGGTCCGATTCTCCAAGACTGGTTCGCTTTGCCTATCGGTTTCCAGTCGCGCCGGAATTGCGCAAGTTTGACTTGGGATTCCGGCTGGTGCTGGAACCATGAGCCGGTTGGTGATCTGTAACCGAGGAGCTTGATATGGATAAAACCCTGCTGAAGGTATTTGGGTGGCTGCTGGCGTTGGTAGTCGAACTGCTGACGGTACCGGTTTGGGCTGCGGAGAACCCACCGCCAGCGCGGATGACGGCGACGGTGGTCGAATTCACGGTGCGCGGCGGCCTTGACGAGCAAGCCGGGGCGATTCTCGCCGACTTGATGATGTCAGCGATTGCGAATACCAGCCGCTTCACCCTGAAAGACCGGTTGCCATTGTCGGCAGCAGCCAAGATTGCCAAATCTCAGGAGCTGGGTTCGACCGGCCTGATCGATCCCAAAACTGCCGCCGAGCTGGGGCGCTTGTATGGGGTGGATGCAGTGGTGACCGGCGGAGTTAATAAGCTGGGCGATCTGATTACCGTCACTGCGAGGCTGATTGATACCAAAACCGCTTCCCTGCTGCGCAGCGGCCAGATTCAAGGCAAAGACATTGACAGCATCCAGATCAAGATCAATGAACTGGCGACCATGATCACCGCGCCGCCTGAACCGCCGAAGACCTATGCGCTGACGGTGGTGGCCCAACCGCCGGATGCCCAGATTCGGCTGCTTAACAACCCGGTCGCGTATCAGACCGGGGTCCGGCTATTGCCCGGCGATTATGAAGTCGAAATCACCCGCCCCGGCTATCTGGCGCACAAGGCACCGGTGCGAATCGGAGATCGCGACGTGACGGTAACCGTGGCTCTGGATGCAGCCAAGTACGGCCTGACTGTCCGCCCGGAACCTGCGGATGCCCAAATCCGGTTGCTCGGCAGTTCCGTAGCCTATCAGGCGGGCGTCGCGCTGCCACCGGGTAGTTATGAGATCGAAGTGAGCCGGGACGGCTATGTGTCCCGCAAATTCCCGGTGCGGATTGTGGATAGCGAGGTCACGGTGCCCATCGTTCTGGACAAGACGACCCCGCCGCCGCTGGCGCCTTCTCAATACCGCTTGACGGTGCAAACCGATCCACCACAAGCGGTGGTGCGTCTGGTCAACGTAAAGACGCCTTATCAACCCGGAGTACGGTTGCCACCAGGCGATTATCCACTGGAGATTAGCCAATCGGGCTACGAACCGGTACGAATGACGGCGAAAATCGTGGACAGCGATGTGCTGGTGCCGGTGAAGCTGATTAAGCAAGCGGAACCGGAACGGCCAAAATTGTACCGGCTGACCGTGCGCGTCGACCCGCCAAATGCCCGGGTTCGGCTGCGCGGCGTCAAGACCGCTTACAAACCCGGAATACCTTTGCCGCCGGGCAATTACACCGTTGAAGTTTCGCGAGCGGGTTATGAGACGAAGCAACTCCCGATAAGCATCGCTGATAGTGACTTGACCGTGCCGGTGGTCTTGGTCAAGCAGGCCGCACCCGAGCTGTACCAGTTGACGGTGCAGGTTGATCCGCCGGGTGCCCAAGTGCGGTTGCGTGGCACCGGAACGGTTTACCGGCCTGGGGTGCAGTTGCCGCCAGGCAACTACACGATAGAGGTCGCTAAATCGGGCTATGAAACCAAAAGTACGACGGTGCGGATTGCGAACAGCGATGTGAGCGTACCGATAACGCTGCTCAAATCGCCCGAGATCGCGCAATACCGGTTGACGGTGCAGGCTACGCCGCCGAGCGCCCGGGTACGGCTGGTCAATTCCGCGTTCACCTACCGTCCCGGGGTGCTATTACCCTCCGGTAACTACACCGTCGAAGTGACCGGGCGCGGCTATGAAACCAAGCGTCTGACCGTGCGGATCGCGGGTGACGATGTAGCGCTGCCGGTCGAACTTGAAAAGACCGCAGCGGTGGCATCCTCCACCTCAACCGCCGCTCCTCCGTCCTTGCGCGCAGGTGAATGGCGGATTAGCGCGGTGCAGGCCGACAGTGCGCTGGACAGTCAGGATCGCGCCGAGGTGCTGCGCATTTTTAACGGTTATGTCGGGCGAACCGTGACCCGCGACGCTTTACTGGATGGCGCGCTGCGGGTCTATCAGTCCACCGGGGTGACGCTCAGCTTTACCGTGCGCGAAAACGCGGCGGGCAGCGCCGAACTGTATGCGCGGGCTGCCCGGCGGGTGCGAAAAACCTATGAAAGCAGCATCCCGATCATGACCCGCAGCCAACTGGAAAATTCCGGTTTCGGGGTGTCGGTGCAGTGAGCGGGAATCGCACACTCATCGTCCTGACCGAACCTCCGCTCACTCGTCCTTGGGATAGCCAGGGTGGTCAATCATCGCGGTGTGATCGCCGCGAGTGATCGGCAGGTAGCGGGGTTTCCAGGATCGCGTTCGCAGATAGGTGTCGAGGTCGCGTCCTGCTAACTCGGTCTTGCCCGCCACCCCTTCCTTCAGCGCCTGTTCGATCACCCGTGCCCCGACCCGGATGCTGACTTCACGCAGTTCGCTCACTGGCGGGTAAATTCGTCCGGATTGTAAATGGGCAGCGGTGGTGTATTCGGCCAGCGCATACGCTGCTTCCAGCACCATACCGTCGGTCACTTCACGGCATTCGGCCAAAATGGTGCCGAAGCCCAGCCCAGGGAAGATAAAGGCGTTGTTGCCTTGGCCGATATGATGCACCTGACCGTTCCGAATCACATCCGGGAATGGACTGCCGGAAGCCACAATCGCCCGACCTTCGCTCCAGTCCAGAATGTCTTCCGGTAGTGCTTCGCAGGCTGAGGTTGGATTGGAGAGTGGAAAAATGAGGGGGTGGGTCGTATTGCGAGCCATGGCTTGCACCACCGGATGATTAAACGCGCCGGTCTGACCGCTTAAACCGAGCAGAACGGTGGCTTGGGTATATTCGATGACTTCCAACAGGGTCGGGATCTCGTTGGCGATCTGCCAGCCAGCAATTTTTCCACGCGGTTGCAGATAGTCCTGTTTGTAGGCTTCAACGCTGCGCCCTTCTACCAGCAGGCCACGCGAATCGAGTACACAAACCCGGTCGCGGGCTTGCTCCCGGTTCAGACCTTCGCGCATCAGCCCTTGCGTAATCGCCCAAGCGACACCGATACCACCTGCGCCGGCACCGAGAATCACGATGCGCTGGTCACCCAGGGTTTCGCCCCGTAGTCGGCTGGCTGCAATCAGACCGGCCAGCGCCACCGCGCCAGTGCCCTGAATGTCATCGTTGAAGGAGGGAAGCTGTTTGCGGTAGCGTTCCAGCACCGTGAACGCCACGTCTTTCGATAAATCCTCCCATTGGATCACGGCACGCGGCCAACGCTCGTGGATGGCCTTGACGAACTTGTCCAAGAACGTCAGGTAATGCGCGCCGCGCAATCGCCGTTGCCGCACCCCAAGATAGAACTCATCGTTGAGCAGTTCCTGCCGGTCGGTCCCCACGTCCAGTTTGACCGGCATAGTGTGAAACGGGTTGACGCCACCGCCGATGGTATACAGCGCCAGCTTGCCAATGGCGATAGCCAAGCCGCCGTACCCCTGATCGCCGATACCAAGAATGGCCGAGGAGTCAGTAGCCACAATCATCCGCACGTCATTCCACGGATAGTTGCGAACCACCTTGGCGGCGCGGTCGACGTTCAGCGGCGAGAACGACAGCCCACGCGGATTCTGGTACAGGTGGCTGAACTGCTGCACCGCCTGACCTACGGTCGGGGTGTAGATGATTGGCATCATCTCTTCAAGGTGTTTTTCCAGCAGGGCGTAAAACAGGGTTTCGGCCCGTTCCTGCAAGGCGCGCAGATATTGGTATTTGGCAATGGGGTCGGGTTCGCGCAAAAAGCCACGATAGACCCGCTCAACCTGTTGTTCCAAGGTATTGACCTGTGGCGGCAACAGGCCGTCCAACCCCAGCGCAACCCGCTCATCCTCGGTGAATGCGGTGCCCTTGTTGCTCAGTACCAGCCGCAACAGGGCAATACCTTCCAAATAAACCTCCATGTAATCGCGACCTTCAGCGTCTTTCTTAATATCGAAATAGGGGCTAATTGGCTCTCGTTTCATTTGAATTCAGAACTAGGAATCAAAAAAAGGGGTTGGGCTGCGAGGTGATCGCCCAATAAGATGCATAAAAAAGCGCGCATTTATGACATTTAACGATGTCCGGGTCAAACGATGCAGCGAAATAATGGTCGTAGGGCCGAGACGAATATGTCGAGTTCTTGCTGGTCCTGCTCCATCGGACCAAACTGGACCGGTTCAGAGCAGTATATGAAACTTTTAATTGACTAATGTCGTAAAAATTGACTATTTATGGCAATTCTAGCCAAATATATTGAGTGTGAACTTTAATTTTATTAAGCATCTTACTGATTATTAAGTTTAATTTATTAAAAATTGGCTTATGTAAAGTTAGGCATGATTGTGGCATGTAGCGGCACTATACTGCGACCCCCCTAGCTGGATAGCCTGGAGCTTGTTTTATGAACACTCAAATCCATCGCAAACAAATCATCATACTCATTTTGTCCATGATGCTGGCGATCGTGTCCTATTGGATTCCACTGCCATCTCGCTATCAAGGGCTTAACCCGGACTCACCCGAAATGGCAACACGGCCCGTGCCGGTAGAGTCGGTGACCTTCGCCCGTGAACCCGTGACGGCGTGGCGATTCCCGGTGACGGTACGAATCCCCCAGACCACTGCCCCAACGGACAACAGCGTAACGCTGCCGGATAGCAGCGCACAGCCGGTGAAGCACATGATTAATTTATGGGAATTATCCAACGGTGAAGGGAGTCATCTGAACAAATCAAGACTGATGCCGATTATGGATCAGACTCACGACCCGGCACGTTAGAGACTTATGAAAACCAACCCATTGATTCTTAAATAAACATGGGCTTTTAGCCCGCTAAACTGGCTGGAAGCCGGCTCTATTGGGTGATCAAGCCATGAGTTAGTTTTTTTGTACAGCCGCTGAGTCGTCCTGGCTGGAATCAGTCGGCGCTCATCGTCGGATTCATCCCCTCTATACCCATCATCACCGCTGTCACCCTCCCTCCATATCCTTCATCCTGACGTATACTGTGCGTATTGGCCAGCCGCCGGTCACGTATGGCATTTCCGTTCAAACCAGTCACCCCCGGCTCGGTCAAGATCGGAATGGCTTAGTACACCTCAAGAAGGAGAATAACAATGAGTTACCAGAATATCCGGGTCGAAACCCGTGGCCCGGTAGCCTTGATCACGCTAAACCGACCCAAAGCTTTCAATGCCCTGTCCAACGATCTGATGGACGAACTCAGTCAGGCGCTGGATGCAATCGAGGCCGACGAGTCTCTTCGCGCCATTGTCCTTACCGGGGGCGAAAAGGTGTTCGCCGCCGGTGCGGACATTAAGGGCATGAAAGACTACTCCTACATGGACGCTTACAAGGGCAACTTCATCACCCGCAACTGGGAACGGGCCAGCCAATGCCGCAAGCCGATCATCGCGGCAGTAGCCGGCTACGCGCTAGGCGGTGGTTGCGAACTGGCGATGATGTGCGATTTCATTCTCGCCGCCGATACCGCCAAGTTCGGTCAGCCGGAGATCAAACTCGGTATTTTACCGGGTGCCGGAGGCACTCAGCGCCTCACCCGGCTGATCGGTAAATCCAAGGCGATGGAACTGTGTCTGACCGGGCGAATGATGGATGTTGCCGAGGCCGAGCGGGCCGGGCTGGTCAGCCGGATCGTGCCGGTTGCCGAGTTAGTCGAGGAGGCGGTCAAGACTGCCGAAACCATAGCCGCTTATTCGTTACCGGCAGTGATGATGGCTAAGGAGTGTATCAACCGCTCCTATGAAACCACGCTGGCCGAGGGTCTGCTGTTCGAGCGGCGAACCTTCCATGCGGTGTTCGCCACTGAAGACCAGAAAGAAGGCATGGAAGCGTTCACCGGCAAACGCACACCGGAGTTCAAGCATCGTTGAGGCGTAGTAGCGGCACAGGCGGGTCTGATCGTCACGGTGCTGTCATATACGTTGACCGGACCGCCCAGGGAATTCATTATATTTAGTGTTGTTGAGACCGGTGATCGCGGAATGCCGGAAATGGTGTAGCAAGAGTAACGAGAAAGGAATAAAACGATGGAAATCAAGAAAGTCGGCGTCATGGGCTGTGGTGCAATGGGTTTGGGTGTAGCGCAGGTGTGCGCGCAGGCGGGCATTCCGACGGTCGCCGTCAAGGCAACGCCTGGTTCGACCGACAAACTGCGGGCGGGACTGGAGAAATCGTTCGGTAAAATGGTTGAGCGTGGCAAGATGACCGCCGAACACAAGGATGCCACGCTGGGTTTGCTGCACTTCACGACTAAGGAAGAGGAGGTCGCCGATTGTGATCTGATCATCGAATCTATCGTCGAAGATCTGGCGATCAAGAAAGCGTTATTCCAGCGGTTGGAAGCTATCGTATCGCCGCAGGCGCTGCTGACCACCAATACCTCTACGCTATCGGTGACGGCGTTAATGGCGGTGTGCAAGCAGCGCGACCGGGTGGCCGGCCTGCACTTCTTCAACCCGGCCCCGGTGATGAAGCTGGTCGAGATTATCCACGGTTTCGAGACCTCGGATTCCGTCATCAGCACACTCAACGAGTTCTGCAAGAAGGTCGGTAAGGATGCAGTCACGGTGCAGGACACCACCGGGTTCATTGTCAATCGCCTGCTGACCCCGTACATGCTGAGCGCGATTCGTCTGCTGGAAATGGGCACCGGCACCATTGCCGATATTGACCAGGCCATGAAGCTGGGTGCTGCTCATCCGATGGGGCCGTTTGAACTGGCTGATTACATTGGTTTGGACGTGGTAGAGGCGATGGCGCTGAACATCTATCAGGATATGCACCAGCCGCACGTCTCCGCGCCGCACACTCTGACCCGTCTGGTTCAGCTTGGCTATCTGGGTCGCAAGACCGGTAAGGGCTTCTACGATTATTCAGTCAAGCCGCCGGTCGGAAATCCAGCCTTGCGGCATCCCGTCGCCTGAGTTCTTGCGCAACCCTCTCCCGGTGGGAGAGGGTGAAGGCATTTAACTAACATGAGTTATGTTTTTAAAAACAACAAGTTATTTTTTTATGCCACGACAGGCAACATCCGATCTGTCGTTGTGTTCGAATTTAGAGACGGTTTTTTGTCTTGATAGGTGTAGGCGACGAGGGCACCCAGCAAATTCAGCATAAACCCAGTAAGGCTACGATGACGAGTGTGTTCTATTTGTGAAATATTTTTTCTCTGGAGGTAATTGCAAAATTATAAAGAGCGCGGGTTTTTTGGTAGTGTCCCTCAACGGGTGTGATGAGCTTTGATGTTTTTGACCATCCATAGGCATCCTC
>NZ_CBTK010000291.1 GCF_000531125.1 Candidatus Contendobacter odensis Run_B_J11
AGCAAGGACTGAAGTCTTTCCCGCCTGAAGGCGGGGGTTTTTACCAAAAAGGTGACTATAAAGATTCGCGGTGGATTTCAATCCACGCCTGTACCAAACGAGTTTTTGGAACCGGGATACTTCCGCTCAAAACAGTACCATCAAGAATCGAGAAAGAGGCTTCGTGATCTTGGTATTTAGCGTGAATATGCGGCAGCTTATATCTTTCGTCGTCATAAAAGTAAAGACGAATAACGATCCCGTAAAACATGCTGATGGTGGGCATAACCACTCCAGGGCATAGATGATTGAAAACTACATCATTATATCCCAACATCGCCCGCATTAAAAAACCGCCCCGGTTTCCCAAGGACGGTTCGTTCAGAAGTAGGGCGGGTTAGGCGCGAGCCGTAACCCGCCGTTCAGGGCATCCCGGTTCCGGCGGGTTACGCTTCGCTAACCCGCCCTACGCGCTACGAGCTACGAACTACCCGGCTACATTGGGAAAAATGTTTTAAGTACCAAAGCCATCACGCCACCCAGCAAAATTCCCAACATCCATTTAATCAGATTAATGTCAGCGCGAACGGGGGCCAGTTCAATTTGTAAATCCTTTTTCGTAACCAATTCAGCTTCACCGGAAGCATCGCGGAATGCCTCAGAGATCACTTTGGCTTGATCTTCCGGGATACCTCCCGATTTGAGTTTTTCAACGAATTTCAAGGTATAAAACGTAATAGTCGCCATATTCACGCTTCTTAATACAATTAAACTAAGCATAACACGAACATAGGGGAGAGAGAGGACATCAAAAAACCGCCCCGGTTTCCCAAGGGCGGTTCATTCATTCAGGGCTGTGCAGTGTTGGGTTGACGATAAAACCATCAACCCAACCTACGATGCTACGCAGCTATTTCACCCGCGCATGAGGGATATTGGGGCTGGCCGGATTGACGATCACGGTTTGCCGGCTGGGCGATAACAGCAAGTCCATATCTTCCATCGGAACCGTGCCGAGCAGTACCTCATCGCCCATGACCAGCGCTCCGACGAAACATAGACGATCTTCAAACATCACTTTGATGGGACCGACGTAGGGAATTTTCATCGAACGACCATCAGCAACGGTCACTTCTCGCAACGATTCGGTTTGCAAATCCAATTGCACAGCAACGTGTTCGGGTATGCACAGCATCAGTGCCCCCGTATCGACCAACGCTTTGACCGCTAACGGCTTAAGCTCTGATCGACGCGGATTGCTCAATCCAATTTCGGCAAATAGATGACCCACGTTTTATCCTCCTCTATCCATAACACATCCACCAAAAAAACCCTCCTGTAAATTTTCCTGTGATTCGCACGACGGGTTGGGTAAGTACAACGCACACCTCTCAGCAAGATCAAAGAGTTAGATGAAGCCGATGTTCTAGCCCAGGCCGCAAATCATCGCCATCACAGGAAAATTTACAGGAGGAAAAAAACCGCCGATCCTCTTACGAGAACCGGCGGGCATTCACAGCAGCGATTCAATCAGGTCACGGGCAACCCGCAACCCAACCTACGATGCTAATCCACCCTACGCGCTACGATGCTATAAATACCTTGAAGATCAGCGATACCATTCCACCAATGAGAAACCCAAGCATCCACTTCAGCACCACAATTTCAGCTTTGATGAGGGCTAAGTCTTGGTCAATTTTGCTAAAACGAGAATCATAATCTGCCATTGTTTTGGCAGCCGCACGCGCTTTTTCTTCTGATGCTCCCGCTTCTCTAAGTGCATCATAAAGCTCAGCAATCATAGTACTCATTATCAAAAATCTCTTTTCGCAACTTAAATTGAATTTTAACATTTTTCCGATAAAAAAACCGCCCCCGGTTTCCCAAGGGCGGTTCATTCAGAAGTAGGGCGGGTTAGGCGCGAGCCGTAACCCGCCGTTCAGGGCATCCCGGTTCCGGCGGGTTACGCTTCGCTAACCCGCCCTACGCGCTAACCCGCCCTACGAGCTACGCGCTACGAGGCTACGAGGCTCATGCTCGATTTCATAGGTCTCAATTAAATCACCCACCACGGCAATCAAGGAATAGAGCGGGTGGCGGACATCATCCCGAACGGTATCCAGTAACCCATTGAGTAATTCGGTCATCTGTTCATATTGAATATCGTTTTCTATATGGGTAATGGGTGCCAAGGATTGAAACGCCTGCCAAACGGGAATAAGTTGTTGCACGTTCATCATGGCGTTCATGTTTTTCTCCAATCATTTCGATCATATTCAGCGTGGGTCATCACGCGCCGAATATAAAGCCGTTGCTGGTCGTAATGAATGACTGCGGCAATTCGATAACGATTCCCGCCGACATCGAAAATGGTAAAACCTTCCACATAGTCCGCAGAGCTAAATATCTGACGCAATACGGGGAAAGAGTCGCTGCCGCCCGACGCGCTTTCTTGAACCATTCTTCAAGGAGATGTTTTGATTCGGGGTGATATTCCCAGAATTCTCGCAGCGGTTTTTTAGAGATGATACGCATAAGGGTATTTTACACAAAAACAAAAAAACCGCCCCGGTTTCCCAAGGGCGGTTCGTTCAGAAGTAGGGCGGGTTAGGCGCGAGCCGTAACCCGCCGTTCAGGGCGTCCCGGTTCCGGCGGGTTACGCTTCGCTAACCCGCCCTACGCGCTACCACGCTCGCGGCGCAAAGGCCGGGTCATTTTGGATCGAGGCCGAATCCCCCGTCGCTCGAATGCTGAACAGTCCACGGTTCTCCACCATCGCTTCGGCGCCCGCATCCGCCGTCAGCCACGCCATCGCGCCATAAATCCGGTTATGAGCGTAGCGAGGGATCCATTCTTTCAGGTGATCCAGTTTATTCATGAAGGTTTTCACGTCATCCGGGCGCAAGGTGGTCTTCACTTCCACCACCACCATCGCTTCGCCGTTGTGGGCCAGGATGTCGAATTCGTAGTTGCCGCCGTCGGGCCGTTTGCCTTTCAGGCGGGTGGTGGTGTCGGTGATGCCGATGCCGCGTGCGTTGAGCAGATTCACCCGATCGCCTTCCACCAGCGATTCCATCAGCTTGCCCCATTGGCTGGTGAACAGCTTTTCCAGTTGATTCAGTTTGCGATCCGTGTCCTGAAACTTCCGATCCGTGTCTTTCTGGGATTCGGCCACTTCCTGAAACCTCCGGTCGGTTTCCCGGAACAGATTAAGTATGTCTTCATACGTTGTGGCCATCGTCATCGCCTCCTAATGTTTAATGCGTTCAGTATACGCCCGACCCCCAATAAAAAACCGCCCCCGGTTTCCCAAGGGCGGTTCGTTCAGAAGTAGGGCGGGTTAGGCGTCAGCCGTAACCCGCCGTTCAGGGCATCCTGGTTCCGGCGGGTTACGCTTCGCTAACCCGCCCTGCGCCCTACGCGCTGCGGCCCAACCGACACCGCTTTATTAAACGCTTCAAGCGCAGCATTGGAAACTTTTGCAATCTCTGTCATGCCTCGCACACGAGCAACCGTCCCCAAGGCTTGTATTAAGGCTGCTGGATCATTTTCTTCCAAGACCACGGTTAAATATTCAGCAATCGCCTGTTCGTCTTCCAAATAGTCTGCCATATCAAATTCAGGCAAATCCGCGACACGAATTTTTTCAGTCACAAGATTATTCCTCCTCAATCTTCGCCGCCAAATTGATGGCGTTGGCAATATCTGCCTCCTGAGTGGATTTATCGCCACCGCCGAGCATGACAATCAATACATTACCACGTTGAACATAATACATCCTCCAACCCGGCCCGAAATGCTCGCGCATCTCAAAAACACGGCTTCCCACTGGTTTTACATCTCCCAGATTACCTGTTTGCGCCTTTTCAAGTCGACGGGCAAGTCGGCGTTTGGTTAAGCCATCTTTAATCTTACTCAGCCAAGCCGAGAATTCTCCAGTGCGTTTTATTTTTAACACGAATCCGAAGTCCCATTAAAAAACCCGCCGATCCGCTCACGAGAACCGGCGGGTCAGTTTACAACCCGTCAGTCAGACCACGGCGAACCGCAACCCAACATACGCCGATACCTGGCTACCTGGCTACCTGGCTTACGGGTTAGGTTCAGCCATCGTCCAATTTGCCGGATAAATACCCTG
>NZ_CBTK010000292.1 GCF_000531125.1 Candidatus Contendobacter odensis Run_B_J11
TGGAAGCCCTGGGGTTGATGCCCTCGGACACCGGCGCTCCGGGGGGCAAACGGACCGGGCAAAGTATGACTCACTACATTGTTTCGGGGGGGCGGTTTGAAAGTGTCGCCCAGAGGTTGCTGGCCACCGGTTTCAAACTGAGTTGGCAATCGCCTGCGGGCGGACGAGCGGCGGCACCTCAGTCAAAAATCAAATACTCGTGCGCGAAGTGTGGCCAGAATGCGTGGGCCAAGCCCGACGCGCACTTGGTCTGCGGCGACTGTGGTTTGTCTATGAGTAGTACCGTAGCGCGTTGAATTTTATAAAACGCCGGGTTACGTCATCAACCATGCTCCGCCCGGCAAGTGAACGCAGAGGTTAGGCAATAGAAGTTACAGGCTCGGAAAAGGATTCCAGTTGAAGCGTCATCCAGTGCGGGCCAAATTTACCTTTATCGGCAACAGTCAGATCAACACCTTCTACCCTGATGTAACTGGCTCCGCAGGTGTCACATCCGCCTGAACCCGCGCTAAATTTATAATAGGCATTACTACTTCCACACACCGCGCAGATAAACGATCCGTATTTCCCACCGGCCTGTTCGATCTTGAACCTAAACAATTTTCCAATAAGCTGTTCTTTATGCATTCGGTTCTCTCTTGCCTTACGGGGCGCTGAATCGGAACCCACACCATCGACGGTTTTGACCCGTGGACGCTAAACTTGACTATACAAGGGTTAAACGGAGGTGGACTCAGTGGATGTTTGAAAAACTATCCTGCTGCTAGAATGCAACGAATTCGCTCACTTTAAAACTTCAGCAGGTTTTCCATATTTCAATTTTAGCCCAAGCTTGGCTGATAACTGTTGGACTTTTGAATGAGTATTCTCAACATATTTTTCTAGGCTATGGTTAGCTATCTCATCAAGTTTTTTCTGTGTTTGAGATTTTTCAATCAACAACTCATTGGTAATCATCATTAGTCTCCGCAAACAATTCTAGGGGGGTTACTATTTCCGGGGTTGCCAAATTTAACCTTGTATTCATAATTCGGATATGCTGCTTTTTATTTGCATTAGCTAAATGATTACAGTTCCATGTTAGTAAAAAATCTATTTTATAAAACGAGGCATAAGCCAAATGTAAAGCGTCACCTTTTAACACGCGAGGCATTACATAGTTATCGAGATATATTTGTGCAATATCAATGATCTGTTTTTCTGGAGACAAAATAGGAATACTTGATATGAATCTCAATATTTCATCTTTTCTAGGATAATTTCCTTCAGCTACTTCATTCAATGTCTCTTCTGAAATCCAAATATCAAATTTGCTACTCTCTTCGGTCCACCATTTTTGGGTAGTTTTTATATGAGTGTTAATACTTTCCCGCTCGTCAAATAAATAGCTGGGAATTGTTGTATCTAAATAAACGGAATTTTTCATTATAGAATCAAGGTCAAGTAGTTGCTTGGCAATCTAGCGTGTCAATGTATAACAATAGAAACATATTCTACACCTGCCCGTAATATAGGTGGTTTGAATAAGAATGATCATAGTCAACAGCGCACCGTGTACTATACACCATGCACTAAGCTTCAAACGGGTCCAAAACCCCAAACTTGGCGCTGTTCGTCAACCCGCTCCGGGGCCAAGACCCGTTGCTCCGAAGCAGGAGGTGATCAGGTTATGATCATTACGATCATTACGATCATTACTTTTAGAAAACTTTTTTTGAGGGATCTTTTTTCAAAGTCTGTGCGGTCCTATTTCCTAGAAGTGTTGATCGTATTGATCGTATTGATCGTATTGTTCAGCAGTTCAACTCCTACCCAAAATCTCGTTCGCTTCTTAGGATCAGGGTCTTGATCTTCATAAATTCCTTTTGCTAATAACCACTTAGAAAGTTCACGCAACGAAGCTTGACGACCAGACTCTTCGCGCCACGTTTTGAAAACGCTACTCAGGTCCCTCTTAGCAGTTTTCGCCTGCTTGGCGAAGATCAGATTTTCCCTGGCAAAATCGGCGTAGGGGTCCATGTCGGCCCAGTAGCTCCCGGTAGCCTGGGCGGCGTAGTCACTTTCGGGCAAGCGAAACCCCGCACTTCGCCAAACTCGATAGCCCTCGAACAGCCACGCCAGCACCGCCGCCTTGGCTTTCGGATCGTTCATCAGCGCTTCCTTGATCGCGGGATCGGGCGTTGTCGGCTTTTGGTTGAACGGACAGACGATGACCCGCCGCTTCATGCCCGGATCATCAAACTCGGTACGGAGCGGAAAATTGGTTTGCAGAAATAACTTGAACACCGGTAGAAATGAGAGACTCTGTTTAGCATGGGGAAATCGAGCGGTAATCACATCGTTTCCCGACAGCGCCTTGATCGAACCATGAGGTGCCCCTCGTTTTTCGCTTTCCAACAAGCCGCGCTTAAGCCGCCTTTGGGTGC
>NZ_CBTK010000293.1 GCF_000531125.1 Candidatus Contendobacter odensis Run_B_J11
TTAATTGGAAGGTGTTCCGTCGTCGTACAACTGGCCTTAACTTGGCTCCTTTAATTCAGGAGAAAATGATGAAGAACTCTCTCAAGATAAGCGGTCGCGTCCTGCTGTTTCCAACGCCGACCGGGGTGAGGCATTATTCATTTGGAGGTATTGGATGAACATTGTTCTTAGCCCCGACGCACAGGCCAAGGCTCAACAAATTCCTGATTTTTTTGAACGGCTGGAGCGTTTTATCAACGATCAATACCGGATGGAGCAATGGCGGCGGCAACGGTTGACCGTCAACCAGACCCTTATGTCTACCACTGAGACCGGTTTGGCTTGCCAGGAGGGGCACTGGGTGGCGACGGGCGAACTGCCGGCAGATTTTGACTTGGAACGCTTCATTCAAGATCAACGCAAAATGCGCATTGACCAGGTTGCTGGTCTATGAATGCCGTTTTGTTCGACACGTCGGTGCTGGTTCCTTACTGCGTCGCTGCGCATCCGCATCGAGTGCGGGCGCTGGCCGTTGTTGCGGAATCCACGCAGTCCAGCCTCGAATGCTGGATTGCACTGCATTCGCTTGCGGAAACCTTTGCGGTACTTAGCGCCATGCCCCTAAACCCGCGTCTTGCCCCGGATCAAGCCCTGTTGTTGATCGAAATGGAAATCCTGCCGCATTTTTCCATAGTCTCCCCATCGATTGATGCTTATCGGGAAGCGATGGCCGATATGGCGCGGGTCGGACGCAGTGGCGGGGCGGTTTATGACGCCCTCATTTTTCAAGCGGCGCGCACGATCGGCGCATCACGGCTATACACCTTCAATGAAAAGCATTTTCGCCCACTGTTGCGCGAGGGCGAGTCGCTGGAGATCGTGTGTCCAGCTTTGCCAAATTCGAGATAAAAAAGCGCCCGCAACGAATTGAGTCACACAAATTAAGGAGCTGTATACTTACGGCCCAGCGGCAGGGCTGCCCAACATCAAGGTCGGTGCCTTCACCAAGGCGCTGTACGACAAGGCGAAGAAGGACGGCTGGGTCGTCATCAGCATGAAGAACGACTGGAAGTACATCTTCGCGTATCTGATCAGCCCGCTATACAACTGGCCTTAACTTGGCCCCTTTAATTCAGGAGAAAATGATGAAGAACTCTCTCAAGATAAGCGGTCGTGTCCTGCTGGCTGCGACGTTGTTAATGGGCAATCTGGCGCTGGCGCTGGACAAGCAGCCCGTCGGCAAGGTCTCGATTGCCGAAAAACAGTTCGGGCTACTGTTGGGCGGCAGCACCGGCGGCGGGACGCTGACGTTCCACGGCAAGAAATACCCGTTCAAGCTCAAGGGCCTGAGCGCGGGCCTCAACGTCGGCTTCTCGAAGATGAGCGCCGTCGGCGAAGTGTACGACCTAAAGACAGTCTCCCAATTCCCCGGCACTTTCACCAAGCTGGAGGCAAGCGTCGCCTTGGGCGGTGGCGTGGGCGGCATGCGCTTGCAGAACGAGAACGGGGTGATCATGAACCTGCGCTCGCGGACCAAGGGCCTGGATCTCAATCTCGGGAACGTGACGGGCCTCACGATCACGATGAGCCGGTGATTTGCACCCATTTACTGCCCCACCTAATCTAATGAGTTATCGCAAATGCAACTTACGAAACCCTCATTCTTGAAATTGCATTTCACCACGAGGCTTCAAACCGTCTGCTCCGTCTTTGCTCTGACTGCCTGTCTAGTCGTCGGCAGCGTCCAGGCCGCCGACCAGGGATCTCGCCACCACGCCAAGGGCCAGTACGATACCGTCACCGCCACCTATGTCGTGGTCGAAGGCGACGATCTAATCGCAATCGGCGAGCGCTTCGAGATCCCGGTGGACACGCTGAAGGCGCAAAACAAGCTGTCCTCCGACGAGATCGAGATCGGTCAAAAGCTGGTTGTGGCGGTCGGCGGGGCCGGAGCGGCGGCCAGTGCGCCGTCGCTGACGCCGGAGCAGGCCAAAGTGATCGCCGAGGAAGCCTATATCTATGGCTACTCGCTTGTGACGATGGAAATGACCCGCCGCGTGATGACCAACGTCGCCGAAACGGAGGCCACCCGAGGACCCATGGGGCATCTGATTCGAGTTCGTGAGTACCCGACGGCGGCATTCAAGGATGTCACTGCCCCGAACGCTGACACGCTCTACACCACCGCTTGGATCGACGTAACGAAGGAACCGTGGGTCTTGAGCCTGCCCGACGCACACGACCGCTACTACCTCTTCCCAATGCTCGACGGCTGGACCGACGTCTTTCAGGTGCCCGGCAAGCGCACCACCGGCACCGGCCCGCAGAAATACGCCATCACGGGTCCTGGCTGGAAGGGCACGCTTCCCGAGGGGGTGAAGGAGTACCAATCGCCGACCGGCCTTGTCTGGGTGCTCGGCCGTATCTACTGCACCGGCACGCCGGAGGACTACGCCGCCGTCCACAAGATGCAGGACGAGGTGTCGCTCGTTCCGCTCAGTGCCTACGGCCAGCCGTACACACCGCTACCGGGCAACGTGGACCCGAGTATCGACATGAAAACCCCGGTGCGCGACCAAGTAAATGCTTTCGACATTGCCGCCTACTTCAACTTGCTGGCCGCGCTCATGAAGGACAACCCGCCCGCCGAAGCGGATGCCCCGATAGTAGCGAAGATGGCAAAACTCGGCATTGCTCCAGGCCAACCGTTCGCGTTCGACAAACTCGATCCCACGGTGCAGGCGGCGCTGAAAGACGTGCCCAAGGCAGGATTCGAGAAGATCATGGCGCACTTCAAAGATGCCGGTGAGGCCATCAACGGCTGGGTATTCACCACCAAGACCGGACTCTATGGCACTGATTATCTCCAGCGCGCCCTGGTCACGGCGATTGGTCTGGGCGCCAACCGTCCGCAGGATGCGGTCTATCCCACTTCGGAAAAGGATGTCGAAGGCCAGCCCTACACCGGCGCGAACAAAT
The DNA here is from genome assembly GCF_000531125.1 of Candidatus Contendobacter odensis Run_B_J11. Classification (GTDB taxonomy): domain Bacteria; phylum Pseudomonadota; class Gammaproteobacteria; order Competibacterales; family Competibacteraceae; genus Contendibacter; species Contendibacter odensensis. The sequence goes on from NZ_CBTK010000293.1 coordinate 2,959, forward strand.
ACGTCATGCATTTCCCGAAAGATCAGTTACCGCCGGTCGATGGCTTCTGGTCGTTGACCCTGTATAACGCCGAGTATTTCTTTGTGGCCAATCCACTCAATCGTTACACGTTGAGCGCGCGCAATGCCCTCAAGACCAATGCCGATGGGTCGGTGGATCTGTACCTGCAACACGAAAACCCCGGTCCCGACAAGGAGTCCAACTGGCTGCCCGCCCCGTCGGGTCAATTCATTTTGATGCTCCGCCTCTACTGGCCGAAGGAAACCCCGCCATCTATCATCGATGGGACATGGAAGATTCCAGCGGTGCAGAAAGTCCAGTGAACCGACAAGTTCGATGGTGAAATGCGCGGGCTGCCTCTCACGAGGTGGCCCGCTGATTCACCACCGGACAAAAATTCTCTCAATTACAACTAATACAACTAAACTAGTACCTTCAACTGTTTCTAAATCGAGGAGAAGTCTAATGATGCAAAATGTTCGCAAAATGACGGGTCCCGTTCTGCTGGCCACCACCCTTTTAGTGGGCAGTCTGGCGCTGGCGGCGGACGCTAAGAAGCCGTCCGGGAGCGTCGTGATCGACGAGACGCAGTTTGCTTTCATTCTGGGCGGCAGCATGGGCGGTGGCCAACTGACGTTTCATGGCCAGGAATATCCGTTCAAGGTCGGTGGCTTGACAGCGGGCGCCAACATCGGTGTTTCGAAGATGAGCGCCGCTGGTGAGGTTTACGATTTGGCGGATATCTCGAAATTTCCGGGCACCTACACCAAGCTGGAAGCGAGCATCACCCTGGGAGGCGGCGTCGGCGGATTGCGGCTCAAGAACGAGAACGGCGTCATCATGCGCCTGGAGTCGCGCACCCAGGGCTTGCAGTTGAATGTGGGATCGGCCAGCGGCATCAAGGTCACGATGGAGTAGTGATTTACGCCTAAGCTGAAGAAGGATGCCCAAAGAAGCTGCATTGGACGGTTCATGGAAGGCCCCGAAAGTTGAGACCGCGAAGTAGATCACCACTCTTCTGTTTTGAACCTCTTAGACCGCCTCCCACGAGGCGGTCTGCGCATTCAGCAGCAACGCGCAATCCTGCAAACGCAACATCACAAATAACTGAAGAGGAAAACAGCGATGAAAACACATTCACTGCTGACCGTTGCACTCGCAAGCGCGCTGGTCCTGTCAAGCGCATCTACTCAGGCAAACGACGCGATCCCGCAGTCGATGCTCACCCCGGACGTGGTCGAGACCGGCCTCGGCAAGCTCACCTTCAAAGACGGTGCTCCGACACCGGAAACCGCCACGACGGTGGCCGATTTCCTGATCTTCACCAATGGCTTGAACGTCTATAACAACAGCTTCCGCGGGGCCTCGGCCTACGCGCTGCAGAAAGGCTTCCAGAGCATCGGCGCGGCGGACAACACGATCATCATCTTCTCCGAGCTGATGGATGCGAAGTCGCTCTTTCTGACGGCTAACGCGGACACCGTCTATTACCTTGCGGTCTTTGATCTGACCAAGGGGCCAATGGTGATCGAACAGCCGCCCAAGAGCGTGGGCACCATCAACGACATGTGGTTCTCGTGGATCATCGACATCGGTTTCCCCGGACCTGATCGCGGCGAAGGCGGCAAATACCTGATCGTGCCTCCCGATTACGACGGTCCGCTGCCAGACAGCGGCTTCCACGTCGCGCATTCCAGGACCAACCGTGTGCTGTACGGCGCGCGCGCCTATCTGGTGGACAACGACCCGAAACCGGCTGTCGAGATGATCAAAAAGACCATGAAGGTCTATCCCTACACGCCGGGTGGCTATGGCACCAGCATCGCCACTGCTCTGGAAGGCGGTGTGCGGCTTGAAAAGAACCCGCCGATTCCCGAGACCCAGTTCGTTGAAGCGACGGGCAAGGTCTTTAACACGATCCCGCCGAGCGACTACACGTTCTTCGAGATGATCAACGAGAACGTGCAGCAGGAGCCGGCCACCAGCTACGATGTGGAACTCGCCGGCCAGCTGGCCGCCATCGGTATCGTCAAGGGGAAGCCCTTCAAGCCGGATGCCAATACGAAGCGGGTGCTCACCGACGCAGCGAAGTTCGGCAATGCCACCGGTCGCGTCCTGAACTGGCGCTTCGGCAAGATGCATCCCGATTGGTTCTACTACGAGAATTCGATGTGGGGCAATATGCTGTGGGAAGGCGGATACGATTTTGAGACGCCACCGCCCATGATCACCAAAGAGGGCGCCTTTAAGCCATTGCCGCCGACCGGCGCGCGCACCCTCGATTCGCGGACAGCGTTCTACTACGCCTACACTCTGGACTCCCCCGGCATGATCATGCGCGTTCCCAAGGTCGGCTCACAGTATCTGATGGGCTTCCTCGATGCGAACATGAATCCCTTCGACGGCGGCAAGACCTACAAATGCACTTTGCCGAAGGGTATCCCCGCCGAGGCGTTCTGGTCGTTCACGGTCTATGACAACCAGTCACGCTCGATGCTCGACACACCGCAGCGCTACCCGCGCGCCGGTAGCCAGAGCTATCCGTCGCCCGCCGCTGTGGCGAGCGCCGATGGTTCCACAACGGTTTACTTCAGCCCCGAGCAACCGAAAGGCGTGGAGCGCGGCAACTGGATCCAAACCATGCCCGGCAAAGGCTGGTTCACCATCCTGCGCCTCTACAGCCCGTTGGAAACTTTCTTCACGAAAGAATGGCGGGCGGGTGAGATCGAACTCGTCAAATGAGGTGAGAAGGACGTTCCGCAAGACCGCGATAAAAACGTGGGCCTCGCAGTGGCGAGGCCCTATTTTTCGGAGAGAGTGATGCAGACGAAAGTACCCTCCTGGGCTAGCACGATCTGGTTTATCGCCATGATATGCACGGCAGCGCCCGCGCACGCCGAACTGAGCGCCGAGGAACTGGCGAAGCTGGCGCAGAACCCGGTCGGCAACCTGATCAGCGTGCCGTTTCAGAACAACACCAATCTCAATTTCGGGCCGGAGAAGGGTACGCAAAACGTGCTCAACATCCAGCCGGTGATTCCGATCTCGGTGAACGACGACTGGAACATCATCACCCGCACGATCATCCCGATAATCTCGATGCCGTCGCTCTATCCGGGGGACGACCGCACCAACGGCATCGGTGATATGCAGTTCACGGCGTTCCTGTCTCCGGCCAACCCCGGTGAGTGGATCTGGGGCGTCGGGGCCATCGCCCAGTTGCCCACCAACAGCAACGCGCAACTGGGCAACGACAACTGGGGCCTGGGACCCTCGTTCGTGGTGCTGCACCTCGATAAGGGCGACCCGTGGGTGTACGGGGTGCTGGTCAACAATGTCTGGTCACTCACCAGCGACCAGCAGGGTGGCTCCTACAACAACGGCCTGATCCAGCCGTTCGTCAACTACAACTTCGAGGGTGGCTTCTACCTCACCAGCGCGCCGATCCTCACCGTTGACTGGAAGGCCGACAGCGGCCAGCAATGGACCGTGCCCCTCGGCGGCGGCATCGGCAAGATCTTCCACTTCGGCAAGTTGCCAGTGAATACGCAGTTATCGGCCTACTACAACGTGGCCGCCCCGGATGATGCCGCCAACTGGCAGATTCGGGCGCAGGTGCAGTTGATGTTTCCCAAATAACGATTGATCAAACTGGAACAACAGGCTGATAAGCAAACCTATTCTTCGGGGCGCGATCCTCGCGGTGACCCTCTCCTGCGGCGTGGCCGCCCAGGCGGCAACCCCGACCTCGACCGACGACTGGCAATACGCGCTGGCGCTCTACGGCTGGTTTCCCACCATCGGTGGTTCCTTGAAGTATCCGCTGTCTTCGGGGGCGGTTGCGGACGTGGAGGCCGGTCCCGGCGACTACCTCAAGGATCTCAAGTTCGCCTTCATGGGTTCATTGGTGGCCCGCAACAACGACTGGTCGATTCTGGCCGACCTGATCTATCTGGATCTCTCCGGGCAAAAGGGCAAGGCGACCGTGCCACTCCTGCCGGGCGGGACCGGCTTTGATCTCAAGGCCAATAACAGCCTCAAGGGGACGCTGTTCCAACTCGCCGGCGCGTACACCGTGGTGCGCACCGAGAGCGCCAACCTCGATGTGCTGGCCGGACTGCGCTACGCCGGCTTCGATGCCGACACCGATCTAAGCCTCGACGGACCGTTGCCTCCCACCCTGCCGACCGCGCGGCTGTCCCAGTCCGTCAACCTGCTGGACGGCATCATCGGGATAAAGGGCCAGGTGGAATGGGGCGGCAACTGGTTTTCGCCCTATTACCTCGACATCGGCACCGGCGATACCGACTTCACCTGGCAGGCGCTGGCGGGAGTAGGCTACCGCTGGGATTGGGGCGACCTGGTGCTGGCCTACCGCTACCTGAGCTACGACATGGGCAGCGATAAGCTGTTGCAAAACACCGACTTCAGCGGACCCGCGCTCGGGGTGGTGTTCCGCTTTTAGGCGGTATGCGGGTGGCAGAAGGGCTGAACAACGCCTATTTCCAGCTTCTTCGAGAGGTAACTCATGGAAACACTTGAATTTATTCGCACGCACGCGGCGTCTCTGCCCCTGCTGGCGCGATTTGCTATTGGCATGGCGTTCATTTTGGGCATTCCGCCGCTGGCCCGCTGGGCGCGGTTGCCGGTGGTCGTGGGCCTTTTACTTGGCGGCATCGTGATCGGGCCTTACGGTCTTGGGATTTTTCCTGTACACCCCGCCATTGCGGATTTCTTCGCCGAATTGGGCAAGCTGATGCTCATGTTTTTCGCCGGCCTGGAGATCGATCTCGCGCTGTTTCGGCGGGCGCGGAATCGGTCGCTCCTGTTCGGTTTCTGCACGACCCTGATCCCGCAAGCACTGGGTACGGCCGTGGGCCTCTGGTTCGGTTTGTCCCTCATCCCGGCGGTCGTCCTGGGGTCGCTGCTCGCCTCGCATACCCTCCTGGGATCTTCCATCGTCGTTCGGCTAGGTCTGACTCGGCTCGAACCCATCACCATTACGTTCGGCGCGACCGTGATGTCCGACACCCTGTCCCTGATCGTGTTTGCAGTCTGTCTTTCGACCTATCAGAGCGGCTTTTCAGCATCCGGGATCGCGGTGCAACTTCTTGAGATCGCCGTCTTCATCCCGCTCATTTTGTTGGGCCTGAGTCGCGTGGGTGCCTATTTCCTGAATAAAGTGGAAGCGGATGAGAACGCCTATTTCGTTCTCCTGCTGGCGATTGTCGCCGTGGCCGGCTTTCTCGCGCAAAGCATCAACCTGCCGGGCATCGTCGGAGCCTTCCTGGCTGGACTGGCGGTCAACGAGGCGGTTCACGACCAGCCGGCCAAGGAGAAGCTGGAATTTGTGGGCAATTCCTTTTTCATCCCGATCTTCTTTATCGTGACCGGATTTCTGATCCAACCGCTCGTCTTCCTCCAAAGCATCGTCGATCATTTTGCCTTGGTGGCGGCGATCATCGGCGCACTGCTGGTCGGCAAGTGGCTGGCGGTGGAAATCGCGGGACGGGCCTTCGCTTACACGCCCGCCGCGCGCAAGACAATGTGGTCGCTCACCTTGCCGCAGGTGGCCGCAACGCTGGCGGCCACGCTGGTCGCCTACGATACTTTCGACCCCGCCGGTCAACGCCTGATCGACAAGGAAGTGCTCAATGCGGTGCTGGTGCTGATGCTGACCACGGCTATTCTGGGACCGGTGCTCACCGAGCGCTTCGCCCCGCGCCTCCGCGACGAGGCCAGCGAACTGAAACCTTGAAACACCGGGTTGCGGCGAGTGCTGGATACTGTCCCCGTGGGGCGCGGGTACTGATGGTATCGTCAAATTCAATAGCCAATAGGGAAAGAACCAATGAGACTAATAGCATCAAACGTGCGCATGACGATCACCCTTCTGATCGGACTGGTCATTCTATTGCTCGCACCGGGTTGCGCTACTCCGCCGCGCCAATCGGCAGTACCCGAAAAGTTGCAGAATCAGGCGCAAATTCCGGGGCTGGAAAAGGTCCGGTACCGCCTCGGCAACCCCGATGATATCGCCGAGATGGAACGCGAGGGGATAGAGTCCATCAAGCGCGAAGAAGCCTACCTGGCGGCCAGCGGCCATCACGGTCCACTGCCCCCGGCGGTCTTTCTCGCCATTTCCGGTGGCGGCGACAACGGCGCGTTCGGGGCCGGGCTGCTGAACGGCTGGACGGCCGCTGGCAACCGACCGACTTTCAAACTGGTAACCGGCGTCAGCACCGGAGCGCTGACCGCGCCGTTCGCCTTTGCAGGGCCTACCTACGACGCCACGCTGAAGGAGGTTTACACCACCATTTCCGCCAAGGACATTGCAGAGCCGCGCAGCCTGCTGGCCGCCCTGACCAGCGATGCCATGGCCGACAATCATCCCTTGGGGAAGCTGCTCGCCAAATATGTGAATCAGGCGCTGCTGGATGTGATCGCCGCCGAGTATGCCAAGGGGCGCTTGCTTCTGGTGGGAACCACCGACCTCGATGCACGCCGGGGCATCATCTGGAACCTGACCAAGATCGCGGCCAGCCGCGATCCCAAAGCGCTGGATATGTTCCGAACCCTGATGATTGCCTCCGCCGCGATCCCCGGCGCGTTTCCGCCGACCATGATCGACGTCGCGGTCAACGGTCAGCCCTATCAGGAGATGCATGTGGATGGCGGCGCCACGGCGCAGGTTTTCGTCTATCCGCCTTCGCTCCACCTCAAGGACGAGACGCGCCAGCTTGGACTCAAACCGCGCGAGCGGCGGGCGTATGTGATTCGCAACAGCCGGCTGGATCCCGAATGGTCGCAGGTGGAACGCAGCACCATGACCATTGCCGGGCGAGCGATCTCCTCGCTGATCCATACCCAGGGCATCGGTGATCTCTATCGGATTTATCTCACCACCCAGCGCGATGGCGTCGATTTTAACCTGGCGTATATCCCGGACAGTTTCAACGCGCCGCACCAGGAAGATTTCGACACCGAGTTCATGCGCCAACTCTTTGCCGTGGGTTACGACCTGGCGGCCAAGGGCTATCCGTGGCAGAAAACGCCGCCGGGTTTTGCTTCTCTAGCCGGAGCGGATCAATGAGCGAAACTGCGGTGAACCATCTTCCGGTAACGTTCAACTCCGGGTTGGGTTTCACTTATCGGACAGTAAAAACTGTCCAAACAGGGGCTACCTCTTTCTGCGCCACTCGCTGCGGCGGCACATAGCGCGCGTGGGGCTGAACCGCACCGTGACGCAGCCGCGACATCGGACTGAATCCGGCCGGCGATGGGTAGATTCTCCCGCAGAAATCGCTCGGCCTTCAGCATGTCCTCGCGCCGGCACCCTGCCGGCGTCACCTCGCTAAACGAATCCCGCTCCGCCGCCGGGCGCGAGATGCGGCCCATGCCCGACCGCATAGCCCAGCTCCCCGAACCATTCGAGGGCGGCGGCTTCGACGATGGATTCGTTGAGGCTCATGGGTTGTGCCAATCAGGGAAGGTATTTGTCGTCGCGCTTGTCGAAGGCAGGCCGCGTGCCTTCCAAAATATCTACGATTCGCCCGTTGATTATTGGGTCTTCAATTGAGCCGCTGATATATGTCACGCCATTCTCGTGATCCTTCTGCATTTCGGCGCAAATGATCTGCTCGGCATCGCAGACGACGGCTAGGTTCGGATTGTGCGTAACCATTACGATCTGGCGGCGCTTCTTTGCATCTTTTATGCAAGGCACCAGAGTTTTGAAAACTGTCTGGTTGTCCAAGTTCTCCTCTGGCTGGTCGATGACCAGAGGAATGTCGTCTTGGTCAACAAGGAGGTAGAAGATAAGAAGAAGGTTTCCTCGCTCGCCCGGTGACAACTGCTCAAGCCCCTTCCCATCCCACTGAAGGTTGTAGATCGGGGACAGGAACCCAAGCGAGAAGACAAAATCATAAATCTCTTGGACGGTCACTCCTTGCCGCAGTTGATCCTTCACCAGCAGGGTTTTCCCATCCCGCTCAGCCATCTTGGCAAAAAGCGCCTTCGTGAAACGGAGCGTTCCTAGGGCAGAATCAAAGTTGGTGTTATCGAGGAGTCTCTTCATTTCCGCAGCGCCATCCTCGTCGCCCATGAACGGGCCTACTTTGCGGTGGTTGAGCCGTTTCAGTAAGGCTTCCGAGAACCCGCTCTCGGCCATCGACACGTTGAAAGTGAGTTGGAACCGCTCGCTTGCCGCGAGCGGGTGATGCTTCAGGAAGTTCTGAACTGCTCCGTAATATGTTTCGTAGTAGGCCCGCAACTTCTGTTTCTCGCGGAAGATTTCGAGCAGCTTACGATTCCGTTGCTTCCGCAATGTTTTTAAATAAGCGGGGAGGCCATCCAAATCGCTCAACTGCTTCTGAAGGTATTTGATCGACCCAGGCGAGTTGTCTGTTCCAATGATTTTGGCCTTCCCTGTCTCCCACTCTTTCAAAACTTGCAGGTATGCCTGATAAGCTCGTTGCGGTGCGCTCAGTTTCGCCTGTAGGTCTTCTATCTCTGTAACCACCGCCTTACGCTTGAACTCGGATCCGCTGTTTGTATCGGGCAAGAGCTTCAGTGCGATCGCCGCACGGTCTGCAACTAATGTTTTGAGCAGCGCAGCAATCGTGGCTAGGTCTACCTTGAAAGCGACTACGTCAGAGGCTGCAATTCCGAGTTCGTCGAATTCCAGCTTTGCCTCAGCAAGGAACGCTTCAACATGACGCTCTAAATTTTTGAGTTTTCCAGCAAGTTTCTCGGCTGTTGAGTGCTTCTTTGCCGCTGCCAGATCGCTGGCTCGGAGATCTGCGATTTCCAGTTCAAGGGCTTTCAGTTCCGCCTGTTTCTTTTCAAGCTCTTCAGTCGCTACCTTGGATTGCTGCAACGCAGTCGGGTCAGCATCTGGTTTCGGCACATCTGCCGGACGCGTTGCCGTGTGTGCGTCGAGTTCCCGATTCTTTTCTGCAAGTTGGGCTTCGATTGCCTTTTTATGCTGGGGCAAAGACCGCTCCTCTTTTGCGACAATGAGCGCGTTACTCTCTTGAAGGTTTGCCACAAACTGAGCGATTGCCTGATTTGTCTCTTCGCTCCGATGTGTGAGCAGTTCATCGAGAGTACCAAAACCGAGTCGATCCACTTCGGGAACATGGGAAAAGATGACTTGCTGAAGCTCGTTGTAGAAGCGTCCGTCCTTGCCTGCACCAATTTCATTACAGATGCTCTCAAGATAACTTTGCGGGATATATTTCACCTTCTCAACTGCGTCCGCGCTTGGATTTACGTCAAGATTTGGGACGGCATCAGTAGTTCCGTCGGCCCATGTCAATGAGGCCTCGAACTGGCGAGATATTTTGTTTTTAGGATGCCGAAATTTTTCAGGTGTTAGAAAACTGAATGCCTCATACCGTGGTGTATTTCCTAACAATCCAAGGATGTCGGAAAGTGCGCTCTTCCCGCTCCCTTTATTTCCAATGACCGCAACCAGTTCGCTGTTCAGCCGAATCGAAGAGTCGAACCATTTCTCGGTTGTCGTAGCAGTTGCAGTCTTCTTGATCCCGACAGTCGTTGCTATGCGCGTCGCATGCCGCGCGGCCCTCTTCAGACTTGGCGGAATGTCCCCAACAAAGACTCGATCTTCGGGTTCGTTCAGAATCTGTCGAAGACCGTGGAATGTCGGGTCGGCCTTAATCCACGTGTGGCGGCCTTTATCTGGGCAAAACATTTCATTGAACGTGTGGGAGTCCGAACTATGAATACACGGTTTGAGCGTTTTGAATTCCGTTTTGAACTCTTCCAGCGAGGCGTGTCTCTTTCCAAGGGCGAACGCGCGAGTCCCGTCATTAGAGGAAATGAGCACGTGTGACTTTTGAATAAGTTGCTTCCGCGCCCAATGCCCCTGGCCGTCCCAACTGCATTTGGAAAGGTCCTCATCGCATGGTAAACAGAGCAAATATCGGTCTTTAAAGAAAGATGTCTTGTTCTCAAGTATCTTGCTCACTTCAGAATGATCGATGATCGCGTTCATCATTCCAACAAACAAATCGGTCTGTCCTTGGAAATTCGCATGATGAGTTTTTAGTCGTTTCCCCAGTTCGGCCAAGTTCTGTGGGTTCAATGCCCAGCGCTCATCTTCGCTGCCGGTGTTGGCATCGGCGGTAAATTTTAATTCACGTAGAAAGTGTTCCTCTATGTGGGCTGGTGATACAGCGTCAGAGAAAAGGACATGGAAATTTACTCGGCTATCCGCCCCTTTAGGATTTCGAATGATCGTCGAAAGACGAAGTTCAATATTTGGAAGAAAGAGAATCCCAGCAGCCCGTTCTGCGAGATATTCCCCCACGAGTGCCTTCAAAGTGGACTCATCGGCGAGCAGTTTTTTAAGCTCGGTGTAGCCTTGGATTGTAAAGTAGTCAGTGATGCCGACGACCGCGATGTCGTCTTTGCATGCCCTCTCGATCAGTTGCTTTGCGTAGGCCGGGAAATCGCTCCCGAAGCCATTGTTTAGGGAAGAGAAAGGTGTGTGGACTTGGAGGTCCCACTTTCTCCATTCGGAGCCACGAGGATAAATTGGAGTAGGCATGGTGGTATCACTTGAAGTTTAGTGGCGCTCAACACCCCGCTCAGCAATTTCGGCGGCAGCGTGTAACGCCGGGTGGTGCGGGCGCGGGATTCGGTGGAGTTGGCTTTGATCTTTGCCATCAGCGGCGCGCTCAGTTCGGCAAAGTGGTCAGATCCCCGGCCAACTCGGCCTCGATTTCTTCGATGGTGGGCAGACGGGTATCCAGTGGCTCAGGCAGTGAGCGCACAAGTTGGTATTCGGCCACGCCGATCGGTTTGTTGATGCCGGACAGGGCGTATTCGGCGACCAGGCGGTTTTGCTTTTTGCAGAGCAACAGGCCGATGGTGGGCTGATCGTCCGGGGCCTTGATTTGGGCATCCACGGCGGCAAGATAGAAATTGAGTTGGCCGGTATGCTCGGGTTTGAAATCCACGCCCCTGAGTTCCACCACCACGTAGCATTTGAGACGGGTGTGGTAGAAAAGCAGGTCGATAAAAAATTCGTCGCCACCGACCTCAAGCCGGAACTGGCGGCCAACAAAGGCGAAGCCCGCGCCCAGTTCCAGCAGAAATCGGGTGATGTGCCGGATGAGGGCGTTTTCAATATCGCGCTCGTGGGCTTCGTCGCCCAGACCCAAAAAATCAAAGAGGTAAGGGTCTTTCAGCGCCTCAACAGCAAGCTGCGCATGGGGCGCGGGCAGATGCTGCTCGAAATTGGTCACGGCAGCGGCTTGCCGCAAGTGGAGCCGGTTCTTGATGTGGATGTCGAGCGTGAGCCGCGACCAGCCTTGCGCTATCGCCTGTGCGGCGTACCACTCGCGCTCCGCTTCCGCAGAAACCTTGGTGAGGAGCGTGACGAGATGGAACCAGGGCAATTGGTCAGCAGGCTGCTGACCAATTAGACCGCTTGGGCACTGCTTGGCGAAAAACTTCATATATTTCAAGTTACTGGTTGAGAAGCCTTTCATCTCCGGGAAAGCTTCACGCAGGTCGCTGGCCAGACGGTCGATGACTTTCGCGCCCCAACCCTGACGGGTCTGCCGTTCCAGTATCTCGCTGCCGATATGGTGATAGAGCTGCACCAGTTCCTGATTGACGGCAAGCGTGGCGCGCTGCTGCGCACCGGAGATGCGCGTCTTGAGACTGCTGAGCCAGTGTGCGTAGTCTGCCGGGATGATGAATTTGCTGGAGGTCATAGCCGTTTTTCCAAAGCGTTGAGCAAGGTTTTCATACCCGGCCTTCCGCTTTGATGACGGCGAGGAGGTCGGGGCTGTCGGCGGTGAGGCGGAGGAGGCGATTGCGGATGGGGTGGCTGGGGGCGTTAAGGGTCGCGTGGAAGTGGGTGAGGAAGTCGCGCTGCTGGGACTCGCTGGCCGCTGGATCGTAGGCGATGAGGTGCGGGGCTACGGTGTCGTGGAAGAGCAGATCGCGCTCCGCCATGTGCTCCCGGAAGTAGCACTCCATCACGCAGGCGTCGATGAGGTCCGAGAGGAACTGCTGTTGCACCTGAAGCTTCCCTCTTACTGCCGAAATCATCAGGTTGGTAAGGGGCAAGAAGAGGCCGCTTTGGCGAAGTAAGTCGGCACTTACCGGAATGCGATTGAGGTGGATGATTTTCGTTTCAATATAGGTGTCTCCTAGTCTTGGTGCTGCGAAAGTTCGGATGTAGTAGTTGGCAAGACTCGAAAGAATCAGGGGTAGAATGGCTTTAAGATTCTCTTCGCTGTTCTTTGAGTAGTCACGAAGCTGCAAAGAAAAGAAATTGTTGGAGGCATAGGTATCCGAGTCATAAAATGCCATTATCGGATTCCCTGTTCTGGTAATGTAAATCTTTGGCAGCGTAAAAATCCGTTCATCTCGCAGGGATGCATAAAAACCTTGATCCTTGTCGATAATTGACGCCCGGTAATCCACATACCAGTTACTGCGCTCTGAGTAGTAGTTTGAAATTTGATCGCCCGCTCGACCACCGTAAAATAGTGGCTTGCAGAACTTGTTAATTGCTCGGTCGTGGAACAACAAATCCCGACTATTGCCAGTGTGGATTCCCTCGTGGCACTGCGTTATGCTTCCGAGGGAAACGTGACCTTCGAGTTTCTCAAGAATTGATCGCTCTTTCGCGCGAATCAGAAGGTTGAAACAAAAATCATGCTTTTTGAAGATGAAGTTCTTTTTCAGCTCTTCATAGGATTCAGTTCGATTTTCTTTCTCAGCTGGGTCGTAAAACTGCTTCCGAATGCGGCAACTAACACTGCTTTTCGCCTGATTCAAAATTAGGACGCAAACATCATGCTCTACATAAACAAACTGCCGGCACGACTCCGGAACACCGGTATTCAGATACCATGCAATATCAGTGATTTTCGGCGCTACCAATTCCCTTGTTCGGGCGTAATCTTTAATCAGAATGCTGTCGGGTAAGACAAAGGCAATGGAGAGATGCGATTGCCGTAGTGCCGCTCCAAGGAAGTATGCAAAAGAGTTAGGTGTTGATGAGTCGATTTCTGGATAATCAGTCTTCAGCCGTCCTTTCTGCGTCTTTGTAAGTGTTGCGCCCCACGGCGGATTGCCGATCACCACATCAAACCCGTTTACCAGCGACCGCCCGAACATCCAGTGCGGATCGAAGAAGTCAGCGGAGGATTGTGGATCAAAGGGGTCCCAGTCGGCGACGTGCTGGGCCTTCTTCGGTGCCATCAAGCTTTCAGCGAGTAGCTTCCCGAGTTCCTGGCGGAGGGTTTTGATTTTGCTCTGAAGGGCGAGCTTCCGGTCACGGCGCTGGATGGAAAAGTGGCTGTGGTAGAGGGCTTCGATCTCTTTTTCGATGAGGCCGACGCGGGGATCGACGAGCATCATTTGTCCCATCTCCGGTAAACCAATCAGCGTATTCGCCGCGACGAACTTGGTTTCCAGATTGGGCAGCGGGCGGATGCCGTGGTTGTCATCTTCATTCCGGTGGGTCTGCTGGTCGCAGACGAGTGAGATGAAGAAACGGAGCTTGGTGATCTGGATGGCGATGGGCTGAATATCCACGCCGTAAAGGCAATTTTCGATCAGATAGAGCTTGCGGCCGTAGTCGTCGTTGTTATCGGCGAAAGCGCGTTCCAGTTCCTCGCGCATGGGGGCGGAGTCGAGCTTGGCGAGTTGGGTCTGCTTCCAGCGTTCGTTGTCGGGGTCGAGCTTGCCGAGGATCGTGACGAGTTTGTGGAGGATGCCCATGGGGAAAGCGCCGGAACCGCAGGCGGGGTCGAGGATTTTCAGGGCGTCGATGGCGGCGATGAGGCCGGCGACTTCGGACCCGGTGAAGGCGTGTTCTTTCTCGGTGTAGGCGAACAGGAGGTCCAGCCCGGCGCGGGCGTCGGCTTCCTTCATCCCGACCTTTTCCACCAGGGCGCGGGTGAAATGGGCCTTGAGCGACTCGTCCACCATGTAGTCCACGATGGGGCGCGGGGTGTAGAACGAGCCGGTCTGCTTGCGGGCGGTGGTCTTGGTTTCCTCATTGTAGGAAGCGAGGAGGTTCTCGAAAACCTTGCCGAGCAGTTCCGGGTCGAGCGCGATTTCCTGATCGATGGGGGTGTTCTCGACGATGGTGAACTTGTAGCGGTTCAGAATGGGGATCAGGCCGGAGACCTTTTCCTTCCTGCGCTTCTTATCGCCATACGCCCCAGACAGATCTTCCTCATGCTCGCCGCCGAAGAAGAGCCGGTTGGGGACGGCGGGGCGCTTTTTGGGATTGCGGGAGAAGCCGTCGAGGTAGCGCTTCTTGCCGGCGCCGTCCTCGCTGCGGTCGAGGCACTCGAACAGGCCGCCATTGAGGAACGGGATGTCGGCGAAGTGGGCGAGGGCAGCGTCCGGCGCTTCGCGGAAGAGGGCTTCGTAGCGGTAGAGGTTGTTGACATCGTAGGTGGCCTTGTTCTTGAGGAAGCCTTCGTCCTTCGCAAAGACGCGGTAGGGCTGGCCTTTGGCGTCCTGGCCCATGCGCTGATTCAGCGTGGCGAAGAAGAGGTTTTGCAGGATGGCCTGATAGTAGGTGGAGCGGTCGTCATCGAAATCGGTGAGGATTTTTTCCAGGGCGGTAGGGTGAAACAGTTTCTCGGGGATGAGGCCCTTTTCCTTGAGGAACCAGCAGAAGATCAGGCGGGTGAGCAGGCGAATGAGGCCGGTGGCGCGGCGCTTTTCGTCGTCGGGTTCGAGGTCGGCGGGAAATTCGACCTGCGGGAGCGCCCAGAAATACCAGTTGGCCAGTTCGCGGTAGAAGCGTTCGTTGAGCAGTTCGACGTTGAAAATCTGCTCCCACGCGGCGTGGAGCGTGTCGAAGTCGGTGATGGGCTTCTTTTGCGGGTGGACCAGCTTGGGCAGCCCCAGCGACTCAAGAATATCCAGGTGGCCGCGATGGGGCTGGGCAAGGTCGATTCCGCTGATCAGGGTGACTTTGCCGAGGACGTCCTTGCTCTCGTCAATTTTGTTCACCCGCCGGTTGATGACGGCGATAGTGAGATGGCTCTGGTGCTTGAAGAACACCATGACGGGCATGGGGAAGAGGCGGTTGATCTGCCGGGCGATAGCGGAGAATCTGCCGCGGGCGTAATCACGGCCTTTCAACTCGATAGCGATGAAAACGTAGGATTTCAGCAGCCCGGCTTCAACCGAGGTATTGGTGAAAAGGGCGGATTCGCGGCTGAGTTCCTGATCAGTGAGCTGGAACAGGAGATCGGCGGTTTTCCACTCGGCGAAGAGAGCCTTGGCCGGTTCAAAAGCGTGGCCGGTGCCGAAGAGGTCAAGGAAGTCCTGCGGCATGGAACCGGCGCCGGCGATGAATTTGTCGCTCTGGTAGCCCAGCTTGGCGAGAAGCGGGCGAGCGGCGTCCTTGAGCGGGAGGGTCTGGAAATGGGCGAGGGTGGTTTTCATGGGTTTTCGTCGCGGGCGCTGTCGTCGGCGAGTTGCAGGGTGAGTTCCAGTTCGCGGCGAAGCTCTTCGCGGTCGGGCAGGTAAAGCTGGTATTTCTGGACGAAAAGCGGGCTGTTCATCTGATAAGTGGCGTATTCGACGAGCAGTTCGTCCTTGTTTCGGGTGAGGATGATACCGATGGGCGGGTTGTCGCCCTCGGTGTTCTCCTCGGTGGCGAAGTAGCCGAGATACATGTTCATCTGGCCGATGTCGTGGTGCTTGAGGTCGTTGATCTTCAAATCGATGAGGACAAAGCAGCGCAGGATGCGGTGGTAGAAAACCAGATCGACCCGGTAATGGGTGTTGTTGAGGGTGATGCGGTATTGCCGACCGACGAAGGTGAAACCTTTGCCAAGTTCGAGGAGGAAGGGCTGGAGGTGATCGCAGAGGCGGGTTTCCAGATCCGTCTCCGAAACTTGGTGCGGCTCGGGGATTTTCAGGAACTCGAAGACGTAGGGATCGCGGAGCAGGTCGGCGGGCTGGGCAATGATCTGGCCTTGGGCGGCAAGCTGAAGGATCGCGTCCTTGTCCTTTCCGGCGGCGAGACGGAGGAAGAGAGAGGTTTCTTTTTGACGTTTCAGCTCACGAACGGCCCATTTCTCCCGAATGGCCTGCTGCTCATAAAATCCGCGTTCGAGAGGGTTGTCGATCTTCAACAACTCGACAATGTGCGACCAACTCAAAAGGTGCGACAGCGTCGCACCTTTTGGGTAAGCGAGGTAGAACTGGCGAATGCGCACCACATTGCTGCGGCTGAAACCTTTACCGTGGCGCAGAGTGAGATCGCGGCTGAGCTTGGTCAGCAAAGCCTTGCCGTAGTCCGCCCTGACGTTGCCGCCCTGTTCAAACTCGACGATGTCCCGACCAATCCGCCAGTAGGTCTCAGTGATGTGGACATTGACGGCCTGCGCCGCCCGGGCCTGACCGGTGGCGTAAACCTCGGAGATTTTCCCCAGCAGGCTCTGGTAGCCGGTGTCGGTAGTGAGTTCGCTGTTGCTCATGATTTGTCCTCCTTGATGACCAGCCAGGTCACGAGTTCGAGTTCGGTCTTTTCCTGAACCTGTTCCTGCACATTGGGCAGAACGAAGCTGCGCCCGGATTGGAGACTGGAGGCCGCGCGTTTGCGGAAGGTGGCAGCAAGCGAGTCCACGGCTTTTTGCAAGAGCGTGTCGTAAACCTGCATGTCGCTGCCGTGATGGGTTTGCTGGTCGAACAGATTGCAAAGCGGTGCGTGGACTTCCGCTTTACCCGAACAAAGGATTCGGTAAATGTCGAGAATCTGCTTCGGGTGGGCGAAACCGAAGCGGACATTGCCGTCGTCCAGGACGTAAACAAGGAAATAGGGATGGAGCGGGTTGATAGACTCGCTCGGCGCGGGCTTCGCATCGGTAGCGCCGCCGCGCTGACCCTCCAGCCGTAAGCAGAAGATGACGCCGGGGCCGATAGCTTTGTAGTCGGGGTGCGGCGGAACGCAGGTGTAGAGGCCGAAAGGGGCGGCTTCGAGGGCGGCGCGGTTGGCCTCAAGGTATTTCAGCAGCTCAAGGCGGAAGTCGTCGAGGGTGAATTCGGTGAGGGAGACGCTGTCGCCGAGGTCTTCGAGGTCGAGGACTTCATCTTTGAGCCGAAGCAGTTGCTTGTCGCGGTAGCGGAGGTCATCAGCGATGAGGTCTTCGATCTCCTCGTTCTTGAGTACGTTGTCCTCGAAGGTAGCAGAGAGGTCCACCAGGGCCATCCGGGCTTCAACGCGGTTCTTGAGGTTGATGTATTTGTTCAGATCCTCGGTGGGCCAGAAATTGATGAGTTGCACGGTGTGGCTCGCGCTGCCGATCCGGTCGATACGCCCAAAACGCTGGATGATGCGGACGGGATTCCAGTGAATGTCGTAGTTGATCAGGGTGTCGCAGTCCTGAAGGTTCTGGCCTTCGCTAATGCAATCGGTGGCGATCAGGAGGTCGATTTCACCCTGCTGCGGCAGAGTGGGAATCTTGGCGCGGTGTTTAGCTCGCGGGGAAAAATTAGTGAGAATCTGGTCGTAAGCGCTCGCGCCGAAGGTGGTGCGGGTGGCGCCGCCGCCGCAGACCAGGGCCAGGTGGATGCCGAGTTCCTGGCGCGCCCAGTCGAGCAGCGATTCATAGAGATAGGCGGCAGTGTCTGCAAACGCGGTAAAGACCAGGATTTTCCGGTTCGGCTCGCCCTGTTTGTTGGTCGTGGGTTTGGCGACCTTGGCGGCAATGAGCTTCTTGAGTTCAGCCAGCTTGGCGTCGGTTTCAGGCGTGACATCCCGTGCGGCGTTGTAGAGGATGCGAAGCTGGTCTTTGTCGCGCTTGAGCGCTTTGATCCAGCCGTCGTCGCCGTCGAGCCGGAGGTGGTTCAAGCGAAACTTCAGTTTGCCGCCCACCTGCAGTGCGTCCTCCAGCTCTTCGTCGTGGCCGGGGTCGTCGAATTCGAGTTCCAGCTCTGCGACTTCGGGGTTCTGCCTGGGCAACGCCTGGAAGTTTTTGATCTTCTGTTCCAACCCCTCGATCTTGGCGATGGTGCGCTCCATGGTGATCTCGAACGATTTGACCGAGCTTTCCAGGCGCTTGAGGAAGTTCACCTTCATCATGCCGATGAGGAAAGTTTCGCGCTGGCCCTGGGTGAACGGGAAGGCGCCCTTCTTCTCATACTCGGCCTTGTACGGCTCCAGGACGTAGCGGGACGGATTGAACAGCGACAATTTGTAAGCAGCGATTTCGTCGTTGAGCTTGTCGTAGGAGAGGAAGCGCCCGCGCAGGTCGATTTCGGGATAAATCGAGAGGGGCTTTTCGCGCTTCGGAAAGCCGCCGAGTTGGGCGATGGTGGCCGGGTAGTATTTCTGAATGTGCTTGCGCGAGCGGGCGATGGTCAGTTCATCGAGGAGTTTGAAAAAGGCGGCGTTGAGTTTTTCCAGCAGTTCGCTGGTCTTGCGCTCGTGGGTCTGCTTCTTCGCCCAGAGGGAGAAGACCTTTTGCGCGGTGGCGAGGGTTTCCCTGAGGCTGCCGACGCCGATGGAGGCCGCGAAGGCGTCATCGCGATTTTCGGTGAGGCAGTAGAGTTGATTACGGAGGTCTTTGAGGTCGTTGTTGACCGGGGTGGCGGAAAGCAGCAGAACCTTGGTGCGAACGCCGGATTTGATGATGTCGTCCATGAGCCGCTGGTAGCGGCTTTTGCGGATGAGGCTCCCTTCCCCGTCGCGCTTGCCGGGGGTGTTGTTGCGGAAGTTGTGCGACTCGTCGATGACGATGAGATCGTAGTTGCCCCAGTTCAGGGCCGCGAGATTGAGATCGCCAGAAGTGCCGGTCTCGCGGCTGAGGTCAGTGTGCGAGAGAACGTCGTAGCGGAAACGGTCATCGACGAACGGATTGAGGAGGCTGTTGTAGCGATAGACGGTCCAGTTGTCGCGCAGCTTCTTCGGGCAGAGCACGAGGACGCGCTCGTTTTTCAGCTCGAAGTATTTCATGACCGCGAGCGCCTCGTAGGTTTTCCCCAGGCCGACGCTGTCCGCGATGATGCAGCCGTTGTGACGGAGAATTTTGTTGATGGCGCCTTTGGCTCCGTCCTTCTGGAACTCGAACAGCGCTTGCCAGATCCCGGTCTCGAACAGGCGGGTTTTGCCCAGATCCGCGTCGGTCTGGCCGGCGTCGCCGAGGAACTTCTCGAAGAGGTGAAAGAGCGTCTTGTAGTAGATGAACTCCGGGGTATGGTTCTCATAGAGCTGCTTGAGGTCGTTGAGAACATCCGGCTTGACGTCCTTTACCAGAGTCTCGTTGCCCCACAGCTCATCGAACCATTGCTTGAGTTCCTGACGGTCGCGGTTGCCGTCCACGATGAGGTTCAGTTCGATGTTGTTGCCAGTCTTACCGAGGCCGAGACCGCGCACCGTGAAGTTGGAGCTGCCGAGAATGGCGTCCGCCACGCCAGCGGTGGCGATGTGATACATCTTGCCGTGCAGGAGGTTGGATTGCTTGATGGTTCTGATCGCCACCTTGCGCTCGATCCAGTCGGCGCACTCCCGGGCGATGCGTTTCTGTTGGAGCCGGTTGGCGAGTTCCAAACCGTCAGCGTCAATGATGAACGCCTTTTTCTCGGTCTTGCTGGGGTCGAGGTGGTTAACGAAGGACGGCTCGCCGAAGAGAAAATCGAGATGTCCGATGCGTTCGAGAGCTTCCTTGAGCGCGTCGTAGGCGTAGATGGTGAAATAGGCCGAGACGATGGAGAGCTGGGAGCCGCTCTGGATTTTCGCCCGCAGGAAATCGGCGACCGTTCCCCTGGCGTGGTTGTCGCGCAGGCCGGAGTGGTTATTTGACGTGGGCATGGCGTTTTCCAGAAAGGGCTTGGCTACGGTAGCCGAGGTCATCGGCGAGGATGGCGACGATGTTGGGCTGCTAAGTCGCGGCGGATACCATGATACAGTACATTATACGATACACTTGGGTCATCATGGTCCGGGGGGTGATGTCGATCCTCTTGTTCGGCGCTGGCAACAGCATCGTCGCTGGTAGCGCCGCGCCTTCCAGCCGCCCGGCGATATCAAGCCGGCCTACCTCTCGTCTGCGGCTTTCAAAGTCTCTATGCTTGCGGGCATAAATAGAGAAAAGACCCCAATACGCCACTGAAACTCTACCCAACCTCTTTATCCAAATCCCTATGATTCATTTCACTCAGCGGTTTTCCAAACGAGCAGCTTGGCTGCTGACGTTTATTTTCCTCGGCGGTTTGACAGTGCCCACCCGTTGGGCTTGGCCGGCGAGCGAACCGGCGGAACCGCTGCCGGTCGCATTGCCGGCCAGCCATCCACCGGTCGCGCCCACCAGCGGCGGCTACGTCGGCGCACAGACCTGTGCCCAGTGCCATCAGGCCGAACATCAGCGCTGGCAAGGCTCGCAACACGCCCAAGCGATGCAGCCCGCCACCGAGCAGACCGTACTCGGCGATTTCAAGGACGCCGCGTTCACATACGCTGGAGTGACCTCCACCTTGTTCCGCCGCGACGGGAAGTTCATGGCGCGCACCGACGGGCCGGATGGAAAGTTGCAGGACTATGAAATCGCCTACACCTTCGGCGTATATCCCTTGCAGCAGTACCTCATCGGCTTCCCCGATGGCCGTTATCAGGCATTGGGCATTGCTTGGGACAGCCGGCCCAAGGAACAGGGCGGGCAACGCTGGTTTCACCTTTATCCCGACCAGAACCTGACCCATAAAGACCCGTTGCACTGGACCGGTATGCAGCAGAACTGGAACTACATGTGCGCCGAGTGCCATTCCACCAATTTGCACAAGAATTACGACGCCCAGCTCAAGCATTTCAATACCACCTGGTCCGAAATCA
This sequence comes from Candidatus Contendobacter odensis Run_B_J11, assembly GCF_000531125.1. Lineage (GTDB taxonomy): Bacteria > Pseudomonadota > Gammaproteobacteria > Competibacterales > Competibacteraceae > Contendibacter > Contendibacter odensensis. Next base: position 23,807 of record NZ_CBTK010000293.1, read on the forward strand.
ATGTGTCCTGCGAAGCCTGCCACGGTCCCGGCGTGAATCACGTCGCCTGGGCGAAGAAGGAAGGCGATTGGCAAAAGCTGGACGGCACCAAAGGGTTGTCCATCGCCCTCGACGAGCGGCGCGGGATCACCTGGAACCTCGCCCCGGACGCCAGCACCGCCCAGCGTAGCGCGCCGCGTTCCTCCAACCGTGAACTGGAACTGTGCGCCCGTTGCCACTCGCGGCGCGGGCAATTCTGGGACGACTATGTTTTTGGCAAACCACTGCTGGACACCCACCGCCTGGCGCTGCTAACCCCCGATCTGTATTACCCCGACGGGCAGATGAAGGACGAAGTGTTCAATCACGGTTCCTTTCTGCAAAGCCAGATGCAGGCGAAAGGCGTGAGTTGCAGCGACTGCCACGACCCACACAGCGGCCAGTTGCGCGCCTCCGGCAGCAAGGTCTGCCTGCAATGCCACCGGCCCGCGAAATACGACACGCCGCAACACCATTTCCACCCAGCGGATTCCAAGGGCGCGGATTGCGTGGCCTGCCACGCACCCACCACGAACTATATGGTGGTGGACCCGCGCCACGATCACAGCTTCCGTATTCCCCGCCCCGATCTGTCGGTGACGCTGGGCGTGCCTAACGCCTGCACGAAGTGTCATAGCGACCAATCGGCATCGTGGGCCGCCGAGCAGGTGAAGAAGTGGTACGGCAAGATTCCTGTGGGTCATCAACAGTTCGCCGAGGCGCTGCATGCTGGCTCTCTCGACGCCCCCGGAGCGCACGAGTTGCTGCGGGCGCTGGTCCAGAATACCGACCAGCCCAACATCGCTCGCGCCAGCGCGGCTTCCCAACTGGGTGAGCGCCTTAATCCGGCAGCGTTCGAGGCCCTCCGCCCGTTGCTGACCGATCCCGACCCGCTGCTGCGGAGTACGGCGGCGCGGGCGCTGGATGCCTTGCCGCCGGAATTGAAGCTGCGCCATCTACTGCCGTTGCTCAACGACCCGGTACGGCTGGTGCGGATCGAAGCGGCGCGAGCGCTGGCTTCCGTGCCGCAGGAATCACTCAATGAAGCACAACGCCTGGCGATTCAGCGCGGCGTGGCGGAATACACCGCTGCGGAAATGACCAACGCGGACCGCCCCGAATCGTTTCTCAACATCGGGTTGATCGACACCGACCAGCGCCAGTTTGAAAAAGCGGAAACGGCTTACCGCGCCGCCCTGGATCTGCAACCCACCTTCACTCAGGCGGCGGTCAATCTCGCCGACTTGTACCGGCTGCAAGGACGCGATGCCGACGGTGAAAAGATGTTGCGTCAGGCGCTGGCCCTGGAGCCGCAAAATGCTGCTGCACACCATGCGTTAGGGCTGTTGCTGATCCGCCAGAAACGGCTGCCCGAAGCCCTCGCCGCTCTGGCGGAAGCCGCCCGACTGGATCCTGCCAATCCCCGCTATAGCTATGTGTATGCGGTGGCGCTGAACAGTGCCGGTCAAGGGCCGAAAGCGATTCAGGAGCTGGAAACCCTGCTGCAACGCCATCCCAACGACCGCGATAGCCTATTGGCGCTGGTGGCGTTCCAGCGCGATGCCGGCCACCTGGACGCGGCACGCAACTACGCTCGGCGTCTGGCGACACTGGAGCCGGATAATCCCGAGGTGCAGGCGTTATTACAAAAAATGGGCGCAACCCCATAATCCCGCGCGAGTCAGACCCGGATTTCCGAGCGTTGCGTTTTCGAAACCCGCCGCATGGCGGGTTTTTCATGTTGTGCGCAAGGCGTCCATAGACGCCGAGCCGATTCGCAGCCGCAACTGTGGTGAAACAACAAGAAAAACCGACTACCCTTATCGGATTCCCCTGCTGGGAAAGACAGTTCGGCTTCCGGTTCCACCGGGAAAAAGCACACTTCAAGAGGAGCTGCACATGCAAATACGTTCATCCAACGCGCCTCGCTGGGAATTTCATCCCAGGATAGGGCGGGGAATTTGCTCGGCCATGGTGATCGTGGCTTGTCTCGCCGCCGCCGGCGTTCAGGCCGCCGACCAGGGACCACGCCACCACGCCAAGGGCCAGTACGAGACCGTCACCGCCACCTACACGGCGGTCGAGGGTGACGAGTTGATCGCCATCGGCGAGCGCTTCGAGGTTCCGCTGGAGTCGCTGAAAGCGCAGAACAAGCTGACATCGGACGAGGTCACGGTGGGCCAAAAGCTGGTCGTGGCCACCGGCGCAGCCGAGACAGGACTAGCCAGCGCCCCGCAAATCACCGGCGTGCCGGGTTCGCCCAGCGCCACTACCACCATCAGCGGGAACCAACTCCCGCCGCCCGACCCGAAATTCGGCGGGGTGATCAAGGAAAAGGCCACGGAGTCGAAAGCCTGGTGGCCGCCGCGTATCGTGCCGCCCAAAAGCGCACCCAATGTCCTGCTCATCATGACCGACGATAGCGGCTTCGGCGCGCCGAGTACCTTCGGCGGCGTCGTCCCGACCCCGGCCCTGGATCGCATCGCGAACAATGGGCTGCGCTACACCCAGTTTCACTCCACCTCACTGTGCTCACCGACGCGGGCCGCGCTGATCACCGGTCGCAACCATCACGTGGCGGGCTTCGGAGTCGTGGGCGAAGCGGCGACGGGGTTCCCCGGCTACGATTCGATCATCAAGAAGGACGCCGGCACCATCGGCACCATCCTCAAGGAAAACGGCTATGCGACCTCGTGGTTCGGCAAGGACCACAACACGCCCTTTTACCAGGCGAGCCAGGCCGGCCCCTTCGGCCAATGGCCGACCGGGATGGGCTTCGATTATTTCTACGGCTTCATCGGCGGCGATACCAGCCAGTGGCAACCGAACCTGTTCCGCAACACGACCGCCATCTATCCCTTCCAGGGCAATCCCGGCTGGAATCTGACCACGGCGATGGCCGATGACGCGATCCAGTACATGAAGCAACTCAAGGAGATCGCGCCCGACAAACCGTTCTTCGTCTATTACGTACCGGGCGGCACCCACGCCCCGCATCACCCGACGCCGGAATGGATCAAGAAGATCAGCGACCTGCGCCTGTTCGATGGCGGCTGGAACAAGATTCGCGAGACCATCTTCGCCAACCAGAAACGGCTGGGCATCATGCCCACCGATGCCAAGCTGACGCCGTGGCCGAAGGAACTGCCGGAGTGGGATTCGCTGAGCTTCGAGGAGAAGAAGCTCTTCATCAAGCAGGCCGACGTCTTCGGGGCCTACCTCGCCTACACCGATCACGAGATTGGCCGGGTCATCCAGGCGGTCGAAGATCTCGGCGAACTCAACAACACCCTGATCATTTACATTGCCGGCGACAACGGCGCGAGCGCCGAGGGCATGCTCAACGGCACGCCGAACGAGTTCACCACCTTCAACGGCATTGCCGTGCCGGTCAAGGATCAGTTCCTCTGGTACGAGTTCTGGGGATCGGATCGGACCTTCCCGCACTTCGCGGCGCCTTGGGCGTGGGCGATGGACACACCGTTCAAGTGGACCAAGCAGGTAGCGTCGCACTTCGGCGGGACATCCCAGGGCCTCGCCATGTCCTGGCCCGGCCACATCACGGACATGGGCGGCATCCGCCGCCAGTTCCACCACGTCATCGACATCGTGCCGACCCTCCTGGAAGCCACCGGCATCGAAGCGCCCGAGACGATCAATGGCATCCAGCAACGCCCCATCGAAGGCGTGAGCATGACGTACACCTGGGACAAGGCCAACGCCGACGCGCCGACTAAGCATAAGACGCAATACTTCGAGATGCTCGGTAATCGCGCCATCTATCACGACGGTTGGGTAGCGGCCACGACTCCGGTGACGCTCCCCTGGGAGCTGAGCCACGCCACGCCGCCGGACGTAATCACCGGCTACAAGTGGGAGCTCTACGACATCAACAAGGACCCCACCGAGTTCGACGATCTGGCTGGGAAGATGCCGGACAAGCTCAAGGAAATGCAGGAAATTTTCTACGCCCAGGCGAGGAAGTACGACGTGCTGCCGCTCGACAACTCGACGCTGGCGCGCTTCCTCACGCCGCGTCCGAGCGCGACGGCGGGACGCACGAAGTTCACCTACTCCGGCACGCTAACCGGCGTACCCGCCAGCGCCGCGCCGAACATCCTCGAAAAGGACTATACGATCACCGCCGAGATCACCGTCCCCGAAGGGGGCGGCGAAGGCATGATCGTCACCCAGGGCGGGCGCTTCGGCGGCTATGCCCTCATGCTCTCGAAGGGCCTGATGGGCCTCCGCCACGGCAAGCCGGTGTTCATCTACAACCTTCTTGACCTCAAGCGCACCCTCTGGGAAGGACCCGAACTCCCGCCCGGCAAGCACACCCTCGTCTTCGACTTCAAGATCGAGGGCGTCGGCTTCGGCAAAGGCGGCACCGGCCGGCTCATCGTGGACGGGCAGGAGGTGGACAAGAAAGCGATGGAGCACACCACGCCCATTCTATTCCCCGAGAACGAGGACTTTGATGTCGGAATGGACACCCGCACCGGGGTAGCGCTGGTTGAGTATCGCTACGATGTCCCCTTCGCATTCACTGGCGTGATCGACAAGCTCACCTTCGATCTGGGTCCCGAGCAATACACCGAGGCGGAGAAAAAGCTTCTTCCAGCCATTCGCGACCAGGTCGCGCGGGCGAAGGACTAGCGGCGTGACGGGGGCGATGAAAAAAGCGCTGATGCTCGCCGCGCTCGGCGAGGTTGCCACCGGCGTGGCGTTACTAATGGTTCCGTCGCTGGTCGGGCGGCTGTTGCTCGGCGCGGAACTGATCGGCATCGCCCTGCCGGTGGCGCGCGTGGCTGGCATGGCCCTGATCGGGCTGGGGGTCGCCTGCTGGCCGGGCTTGGCGCTGGCCGGCATGTTGACCTACAGCGCGGGCGTCGCGTTGTACCTCGCTTACCTCGGTATCGGCGGCGAATGGGTCGGGCCTCTGTTGTGGCCGGGCGTAGCGCTGCACGCCGTCATGGCGCTGTTGCTGGTCTGGACCTGGCGCGACGAGCGACGGACCCAGGCGACCCATAAAGGGTAGCCCGACCCGTAATTTCGCGACCTTGACGGTTGATCGGCTCGCTACCAGACTTCTTAATTGGTAGCATTTTTACCGACTAAGGTAGTCCTGTAAAAAGTAGTGCCCTGATTGCACTGCATAAGCTGTCAATCTGTTCGAGCAAATATGCGCTGGTTCGCAGGTACGATTGTCGTGAAATAGCAAGAAAAACCGACTATTTTTATCAACGATAGTCGCCGAAACCAATACCCTCATTTGGAGGATTACCTATGCAGAACATGTTATCCCACGGGTTTCACTGGAAACCTTTCAGGGGAGCGAGGCTTGGCATCTGCTCAGCTTTGGCTTTAATCGCCGGTCTCGCCTTCGGCAGCGTCCAAGCGGCCGACCGAGGATCGCTCAAATACGCGGAGGGCCGCTTCGACGCTGCCACCGCTACCTATGAGGTGGTCGCGGGCGACGATCTGGCTGCGATCAGCGAGCGCTTCAGCGTCACGGTGCCGGAGCTGAGGGCGCAAAACAAGCTAACCACAGATAAGATCGAGGTTGGTCAGAAGTTGGTAGTGGCTGCCAGCGGAAACGGGATCACCGGTGTTCTTGGCTCACCCAGCGCTACCACCACGATCAGCGGCACCCAACTCCCAGCGCCACAGCCGAAATTCGGCGGCGTGATCAAGGACGACGCACTTCAATCCAAGCCGTGGTGGGCACCACGCATCGTGCCGCCCAAGGGCGCGCCCAATATCCTGCTGATCCTGACCGACGACGCCGGCTTTGCCGTTCCGAGTACCTTCGGCGGCGTGATCCCGACGCCAACTATGGACAGCATCGCGGCGAATGGTCTGCGCTACAACCGCATCTTCTCCACCTCGCTGTGCTCGCCGACCCGCGCCGCGCTGATCACCGGGCGCAACCACCACTCGGTGGGTTTCGGGGTGATCGCCGAGCAGGCCACCGGGTTCCCCGGCTACAACAGCGTCATCGGCGCGGACAATGCGACCATCGGCCGCATCCTGCGCGACAACGGCTATGCAACGTCGTGGTTCGGCAAGGACCACAACACGCCGACTTACGAAGCCAGCCAGGCCGGGCCATTCACCCAGTGGCCGACCGGCATGGGCTTCGACTACTTCTACGGTTTTGTCGGCGGCGATGCCAATCAGTGGGGGCCGAACCTGTTCCGCAACACCACGCAAATCTATCCGTGGATTGGTCACGAGGGCACCCTGAAGATGGATCGATCCGATCCGAAGGCAGCGATCTGGCCCGTCACCGGCAAAGAGAGTTCCTGGAACCTGGTCACCGCAATGGCTGACGACGCTATCGCCTGGATGGACCGGATTCACCAGATCGATCCTGACCAGCCGATCTTCCTCCACTACGTACCCGGTGCCTCGCACGCGCCGCACCACCCGACCAGGGAATGGGTGGACAAGATCCACGCCATGCACCTGTTCGACGATGGCTACGAGAAGCTGCGCGAGCGGATCTTCGCGAACCAGCAGCGGCTGGGCGTGATTCCCAAAGGGCTGAAGCTCACGCCTTGGCCCAATGAAATGCTGACGCCGTGGGACAAGCTGAGCGCGGACGCTAAGAAGCTCTACATCCGCCAGGTGGAGGTCTTCGCCGCCTATGTCGCTTACAGCGACTACGAGATCGGCCGTGTGATCCAGCACTTCAAGGATCTCGGCAGGCTCGAGAACACGCTGATCATCTACCAGAACGGCGACAACGGCACCAGCGCCGAAGGCGGGCCGGAAGGCACCTTCAGCGAGGTGGCGTTCTTCAACGGGGTGAAGCCGCCGGTGGATGTGCAGATGAAGTTCTACGAAGCCTGGGGCACCGAACTGGCCTACAACCACATGTCGGCCGGCTGGTCCTGGGCCTTCGACACGCCGTTCGACTGGTTCAAGCAGAACGCCTCCCGGCTCGGCGGCACCAACCAGAACATGGTGATCCAGTGGCCGGCTCGCATCAAGGACCAAGGCGGCCTGCGCGAGCAGTTTATGCATGTCATCGACCACGTGCCCACGATCCTGGAAGTCACCGGCATCAAGGCGCCCGAAGTCGTGGACGGCATCAAGCAGAAGCCGATCGAAGGCACCAGCTACGCCTACACCTTCGACGCGGCTAACGCCAAGGCGCCTTCCCGGCATACGACCCAGTATTTCGAGATGATGGGCCAGTGGGCCATGTATCACGATGGCTGGCTGATGAGTACCAAGGTGGACCGCGCGCCGTGGGATGCCTTCTCCTCGGCCAACCCGGATCCGCTGAATAACCAGGTGTTCCAACTCTACGACCTGAGCAAGAGCTGGAACCAATCCGAAGACATCGCCGCGCAGCACCCGGACAAGGTGAAGGAAATGCGGGCCATGTTCCTGGAGGAAGCGAGGAAGTATCAGGTCCTGCCGCTGGATGCCTCGGTCGGTGCCCGCGTCGCGGCGCAGCGTCCGAGCCTCACCGCCGGCCGCAATGAGTATGTTTACACGGCGCCCATGATCGGTTTGCCGCAGGGCGATGCGCCCTATCTGCTCAACACCTCCTACACGATCACCGCAGACATCACCATTCCTGAAGGCGGTGCCGAGGGTATGATCGTGACTTCCGGCGGGCGCTTTGCCGGCTTCGGCATGTACCTGCTCAAGGGCAAGCCGGTGTTCCTGTGGAACCTGCTCGATCTGGAGCGCATCAAGTGGGAGGGTCCGGACACGCTCACGCCCGGCCAGCACACCATCGAGTTCGACTCCAAGTATGAGGGCCTCGGCGCGGCCACGATGGCGTTCAACAATTTCTCGGGCATCGGCAAGGGGGCCGACACCACCTTCAAGGTCGATGGCAAGGTGGTCGCGACCAAGAAGATGGAGAGGACGATTCCCATCATCCTGCAATGGGACGAGAGCTTCGACATCGGCTCCGACACGATCACCGGCGTGAACGACGCGGACTACAAGCCGCCCTTCCCGTTGACCGCCAAGCTCAACAAGCTGACCATCAAGGTGGACCGGCCGAAGTTATCTCCTGAGGACATCAAGAAACTTGAGGAAGCCCTGAAGAAGGTCGAATCCGCCCGCGAGTAATTAGGTTTCAGTCGTGAACCACGCGGGGCGTTTCGTCATTGAACGCCCCGCGTCTTTTCGGAGCTTCATCTATGAAATGGCACATGCAACATCAAGGGAAAGCGCACATGGAGAGGATGTACACCTCCATTGTTCAGCCAGCGCGCCAGGCTACCGCTCGCCTGCTGCTCTGTGCGGGCTTGGTGCTGACTGTGCAAGCGACGTGCGCCGGCTTCGATGAAGCCGCTGCGGCCTTTGCGGCGGGCGATTACGCCAAGGCGCTGCAAGAGACCCGTCCGCTCGCCGAACAGGGCGACCCGCGCGGCCAGTACGCCATGGGCGTGCTTTATGAAAACGGTTTCGGCGTGACGAAGGACCAGCATCTAGCGGCAGCCTGGTATCTGAAGTCGGCCGAACAAGGCAACACCGATGCCCAGTACAACCTCGGCGCGATGCACGAGCACGGCGTCGGCATGCCGGTGAACTATCCCGAGGCGGCGCGCTGGTATCGTCCGGCGGCTGAACAGGGCGATATCGACGCGCTGAGCAACCTGGGCGTGCTCTACCAAAATGGCCAGGGGGTACCGCAGGACAAGGTGCTGGCCATGGCCCTGTACAATGTTTCCGTGGCCTCTGCTGGCGAACGCAAGACCCAGGCGGTGCAGAACCGTCAGGTGCTGGCCAACCAGATGTCACTGGACGACGTGAAGAAGGCACTGGCGCTCACGGAGACCCTGCGCAAACCGGGCAACCTGGAACCCGGTCTGCGGGCTTATCTGCAACAGCCGCCGCGCTGATTACTAGCGGTGACTCCGACACCTTCAACCCGATGAGCGCCGGATGACATCAAGAAGTTTGAGATGGCGCAGCGCAACAACAAGACCAGCGAGTAAACTATCTCGCTTGTGAACCCACGCAGGCCGTCCCAGCGATTCCGGGACGGCCTGCGCATTTAACCCCAAAGTCGAGTTCAGATGATGAAACACATTTTGTTGAACACAGCGCTGGCGTTTGCCGTCGCCACCATACCGCTCATTGGCTACGGGGCGAAGCAAGACGCCATCTCCCAAGCCGAGAAGAGCGAGAAGGACCGGCCCGGCATCGTCGAGACCAAGGCCATCGCCGAGGAAGGCTTTATCTACGGCCTGCCCATCGTGATGAACTACGCGGTCATGTATGAATACTGCGTGGACAAGGATTCGGGCCAATACAAGGCCCCGTTTAACACGATCTTCAACGAACACCGCGTCTTCACCTACAAGGATACGGCGATCATCACCCCGAACAGCGACACGCCGTATTCACTCCTGTGGCTGGATCTGCGCGCCGAGCCTTACGTGCTCTCCGTTCCGGCGGTGGAAAAAGAGCGCTATTACTCGGTGATGCTCACCGACGGCAATACCTTCAACTATGGCTATATCGGCAGCCGCGCCACCGGTAGCGATGCGGGTGATTATCTAGTGGTCGGCCCGGACTGGAAGGGCGAGACGCCCGCTGGCATCAAGCAGGTGTTCCGCTCCTCCACCCAGTTCTCCATCGCGGCCTACCGCACACAACTCTTCAACGCTGACGACATGTCCAACGTCGAGAAGGTGCAGGCGGGCTATAAGGTGCAGCCGCTGTCGGCCTATCTGCATCAGCCGGTGCCGCCCGCCGCCCCTGCCATCGACTTTCCTAAGATCGACAAGGAACTGGTCAAAGAGAATTTCTTTGAATACCTCGACTTCGCCCTCCAATTTGCACCCTCCGGCCCCGAGGAAGAAGCGATCCGCGCCAAGCTCGCCAGCATCGGCATCGGCCCCGGCAAGACATTCAACTTCAAGGATCTTTCGCTCGAGCACAAAGCCGTCATCCTGCTGGCGATGAAGGAAGGCGACAGCAAGATCGAGAAGTACCTGGAGGCCGGGCAGAAGGACATTAACGGCTGGAGGGTCGGCTCGCTGTTCGGCGACCGCGCTTTCTACAATGGCGACTGGCTGAAGCGGGCCGCCGCTGCCAAGGGCGGCATCTACGGCAACGATGCCGTCGAAGCCATGTATCCCCTCACCAAGACGCTGGCCAACGGCGAAGCGCTCGACGGCAGCAAGCACAAGTACACGTTGACGTTCGCCAAGGACCAGTTCCCGCCGGTCAATGCCTTCTGGTCGGTGACCATGTACGACGGCAAGACCCAGTTCCTGATCAAGAACCCGATCGACCGCTATCTGATCAACTCGCCCATGCTGCCCGGCATGAAGAAGAACGCCGACGGTTCGCTGACGCTCTACATCCAGAAGGACTCGCCGGGGCCGGATAAGGAATCCAATTGGCTGCCCGCGCCCAATGGACCGATCTATCTGGTGATGCGCCTGTACTGGCCAAAGACCACGCCGCCGTCGATTCTGCCCGCCGGCGAGGGCACCTGGAGTCCGCCACCGGTGGTGAAAGCAAATTAGCCCGAGTCCCTGCTCTGCATTTGATCGAAATCATCACGCAATAAACAGCCGGCGGACTCAATGACCGCCGGGTCCATGACGCACTTCATGCCAGAGAGATTGACCAATGACGACAAGACGCAATTTTCTGACTGCCGCAGCGCTGATGGCGGTGGTTCCCCTGACCTCCAGCCTGTCCTTGGCAGAGACCAAAGAGACCCAGGTGGGGAGGGAAAAAATCCAGCTCATGTTCGTGCAGACGGCGGATGATCTAAAGGCCGACGACAAAACCTTGCGCCTGATCAATGTCGGCCAGCAGACGCTGTATTTCTCGGATCGCCCGGTGCGCATTGCCGGGCATCTCTCGATGCCGGCTTACATGGAGGAATGGACAGCGAGCGCGGGTAAGGACAACTTTAGTAACGACCCGCCCAACGCCACGCTTTCAGTTTATGAGGGTGGCAAGGCTGAAAATACGCTGGCCGTGGTTGAAATCAGTCATCCGGCAGTTGAGGGAAAAGACCTGGTTTACCACTACAAGCTGATCGAGGGCGCGATGCCCAAGGCCGGTGGAGCCACTGCCCTGTTCATTGACTGGATCGGTCCGGGCGGGGGTGTCGGTCCTGGTTTTCACGGCGTCGGGGTTGGCGCTCGAGGGGTTGGCTGGCGGTAACTCGCTGGGTTTGCGTTCAGAGTGCGTCGCGCCGTCGAAGACAGTCCGCCGATAAGTCCTTGACAACAGCAGGCCAGAAAACATGCAGCTTCAAGCCATAGCCGAAACCTTGCCGCGCCCGCCGGCGCGGCGCTCAACGACCACTCGTTTTTTCCATTAAGTCGTTACTGGGGAGCGACTTAATGTTCTACCATCATCCCTTGAGGAGGTTCGCTAATGACCATTCGTAAGATTGCTCTATTCCTTCTGATCTCTGCCGCCATGCCGGCCTTCGCCCAGCAGCCATCGCAACTGGACAAAGAGCTTGCGGCCCTTCGTACCTATTGCAAGGCCGACATCGAGCGACTCTGCCCAAATGTCGAGCCGGGCGGTGGCAAGATCAAGGAATGCCTGATGGAACGCAAGATGGAAGTATCGGTCGGTTGCGCCCAGGCATTGCAGAAGTTGAAGAAATAACCCGATACCTGTTGAGGAGCGTGACATGAAAACGATGGTGAAAGCGGGATTGATTACAGTGTTGGTGGGTGGAACTCTCGTTCTGCCGGTTCAGGAAGCCGGAGCAGCGGCATGCCGTTACACCAATGGACATAAGGTCTGTACCACGACCCCCGTTCACCACCCTAAGACCGTGTGTACGACGACCCATGGCGTCAAACACTGCCGCAAGGTGTATTAGTTAACAACTGGGGCTGGCTTTTACATGAAGATTCAGCCCCTTAACGCTACCAGGATTCGACATGCATCAAGGAGCGAGCAGAATATGATTAAACCGCCTCAGACATGACCGCCAGCAATCAATTCAGAAACGATGAGTTGGAAACCTTGGTAACTATGTCTATTTTATTCTGCGATAAAAATTGTCGGCTATCGCCTTTAACCGGTTTTCGGCTACCCTTAACAAAATTTGTTAAAAACAGGTCATCGTGGATGGGAGGTAGTTCGCCCCGATTAACCGCCCACCACGCTGCCCAAGCCGTTTCCCCCGTGCGCCGTGCTACAAGCCAGCCTTGCGTCTTTCTGGCGCGGGCCAGTGGGGAATATTTGACTGTCCACTTTTCTGAATCAACACCATGAGGTGGGAAACATGCTTTCCGAGAAACTGCTTGATATTTTGCAGGAACGCCGCGCCAAGGTTCTGGCCGGCGGTGGTGAAGACAAACTCCAGGAACGCCATGCCAAAGGACTGCTGGGCGCCCGCGAGCGGTTGCTGAATCTGTTCCAGGCGGACACCTTTCAGGAAATCGGCACCCACGCCAAACACGCCGCCAAGCATTTCGGCCTGGCCGACAAGGAACTGCCTTCGGATGGGGTGATCGTCGGCACCGGCTTTGTGGACGGGCGCCCGGTGGCGGCGTTCAGCCAGGATTTCACGGTGATGGGTGGCACCTTGGGCAAGATGCACGCCAAGAAAATCGTGCAAGTGATGCAGATGGCGCTGAAAACCGGGGTGCCGGTGGTGGCGTTCAAGGACTCGGCGGGCGCCCGGATTCAGGAAGGAGTGGACGCGCTGTCCGGTTATGGCGAAGTGTTCTACAACAACGTGCTGGTGTCGGGCGTGGTGCCGCAGATCGCCATCATCGCCGGGCCTTGCGCGGGTGGCGCGGCCTACTCGCCGGCGTTGATGGACTACATCATCATGACCCGCAACAACGCCTACATGTTTATCACCGGCCCGGAGGTGATTAAGGCGGTGACCGGACGCACCACCAGTCTCGATGAAGTCGGCAGCGCCCTGATGCACGCCACGGTCAGCGGCAACGTCCACTTTGTCGCCGAGGATGACGCCCACGCCATCCAGATCGCCAGGACGCTGCTGAGCTATTTGCCGTCCAACAATACCGAAGACCCGCCGCACCGGCCTTATCCCGATCTCGACCTGTCGCCGGATCATGGCATAGACGCGCTGATTCCCGACACCTCCTCGGAACCACTCGATGTCCAGCCGATCATCAAGCGGCTGGTGGATAACGGCCAGTTCCTCGAAGTTCACGCCGGTTGGGCCGGCAACATTGTGGTGGGTTTCGCCCGGATTCAAGGCATCGTGGTCGGCATTATCGCCAATCAGTCGATGGTCAAAGCGGGCGCCATGGACATTGACTCTTCCGACAAGGGCGCGCGCTTCATCCGCTTCTGCAACGCCTTCAATGTCCCGCTGGTGACTTTGGTCGATGTGCCCGGCTTTCTGCCCGGCATCGAGCAGGAGCGCGGCGGCATCATCCGCCACGGCGCCAAGATGCTCTACACCTACGCTTCCGCCACGGTGCCGAAGATCACCATCATCCTGCGCAAAGCCTATGGCGGTTCCTATCTGGCGATGTGCGCGCAGGAAATGGGCGCGGATGTGGTCTATGCCTGGCCGACGGCGGAAATTGCGGTGATGGGCGCAGAAGGCGCGGTCAACATCCTCTATCGCGGCGAACTCAAGGGCGCGGAAGATCGCAAGGCCAAGGCCAAGGAACTGGCGGATGAATACCGGGCCAAGTTCGCCTCGCCGTACATGTCGGCTTCACGCGGCTACATCACCGACGTGATCGAACCGGCGGATACTCGCGCCACCATCACTCTGGCGTTGCGCAAGCTGCTGACTAAGCGCGAATTGCGTCCGGCCAAGAAGCACGGCGACATCCCGCTGTGATCCCTCCTTCCGCCGAACTCAACCCCACGGGAATTCACCGATGAAAACCTACACTACGCTGGACGCTATCGGCGACATGTTCGTGATCTACGGCATCGTGATCGTGATCTCGATGCTGGTCGCCGCCGTCATTCGCGGGATCGTGATCGTGCTGTCGCGGCAAGCGGAAAAGGAAGCCGCTAAAGCCCGCCCGTCGCCCGACCGGCAGCAGTCGCCGTCGGCGGCGTGCCTCAGGAACACCTGGCGGTCATTGCCGCAGCAGTCGCCGCCATGATGGGCGCGCACCGTATTGTTCGTATTGAAACCCCGGATCGCGGCTTCGGCTGGACCGCCGAAGCGCGCACCGTCCACCACACCTCGCACACGCCGCGTGCATCGCATTGATTTTATTTCCTAACCTTCCTTCAAACTTTTTGTGAGAAATGATCCATGGAGAAGAAATTCCGTATCACCGTCGAAGGCAAGCCCTATGTCGTCACGGTCGAAGACATCACCGCTGATGCCCAGAACATCTATCAGGACACCGCCGCCGCAGTCCTGAGCGCCGCGCCCTTCCGGCAGGCGCGTATCTGTTTCAGGCAATCGGTCTGGAGAAAACGCTGCGGCTGCTGCGGC
>NZ_CBTK010000294.1 GCF_000531125.1 Candidatus Contendobacter odensis Run_B_J11
GCCGCCGCCAGCACCACTACGAGTCCCAGCGTCAGTTGCAGCAACATGCCGCTATTGGGCACCACCGCTTCGGCGCGCCCCGGCTCACTGGCCGCCAGCGCCAGCCCCGGTAGCGCCAGCAGCAGCACCCATGCCGCAGCCATGGCATTCATCGTAGCCGCCGGATCCGTTCTTCCGGGCTGACGATGTCGGTGATTCGTACTCCGAAGCGCTCATTGATCACCACCACCTCGCCGCGTGCCACCAGACAGCCATTGACCAGGATGTCGAGCGGGTCGCCGCCCGGGCGATCCAGCTTGACCACTGAACCCTGGGTCAAGCGCAGCAGTTCACGGATGCTCATCCGGGTATGACCCAACTCCAGAGACAGGTTGATGGGAATATCCATCACCATATCCAGATTCTGTCCAGCTTTAGCGCTACGCAATTCGGGGCTGGTATCCAGCGCAGCTTGTTCTGCGGGTTCCAGGGTATCGGCTTGAGAATTCATCGGTGGGTGTTCTCCTGAAGGCGAGGCAAGAAGGCAACGGCGACGCAGCCGGCCTGTCGGTAGTCAAACCTTGGCGGTAAATGGCGCAAAATCGTGAGCGGGTGCGGCGGCTGGTGGTTCCGTCCACTCACCGGGCAGGCCGAGGTTTTGTTCGATCTTGAGGGCGCGCCACCCCTGCGCGACGCCATAGTGGCCGCTGTAGATGGGCACATCTTCGACTTGCAGGATCGCCTTGGGTGGTATGTTGACCGGAATGACATCGCCGATCCCGAGTGCCAGCAATTCGCTGAGCATGAGTTCGAATCCGGCCAGAAAGCAGCGCACGTCAACCTGACTGTCTCTGACCCCTTCACGCAGCCGCTCGGTGAGACGCTCGCTGGGATTGGGATGTTCTTTGCAGAGGCTGTTCAGCAGGTTCTCCCGAATCGGCTCCAGAATTGAATAAGGCAATGCCAGATGCATAATTCCAGAAATAGTGTCACGACTAATATGCACGCTGCTGACGGCCAGCAGTTCGGTCGGGTTGAGCGCAGTAATAAATTGGGGCTTGGTTTCGGAACCCTGGTGGTCGCAAGTGATCTTGGTGAACGGTTCCCAGGCACCTTCCAGACAACCGAAGGCCAGTTGAATCAGGCGCTGGATGAAACGGGTTTCGGTGGTGGTGAAGTCTCTGGCGCTGGCCGCCTTGTACGGGCGTCCGGTTCCACCGAAAAAGGTGTCCACGATCATGAAAATCAATTCCTGATCGAAGATCAGCAGGGCGGGGCCGCTCAGCGGAGCCATGCCGATGACATTCACGCTACAGGGAACGCTGAGGGAGGTGGTGAGATCGGTATAGCTGCGCTTTTCAATGGAACCGACCGTCACGATCAAGTCACGTCGCACCAGCTCGAACAGGCCGATCCGCAAGCGATGAGCAAAACGCTCGTGAATGGTATCCAGTACTGGCAGTAAGCTGCTGACGGTGTAGTCCTGACTGGATAGATCGTAGGGCAGGGCACCGTCAAGGAACGCACTCGACCCGCTTCCGGTTCCTCGAACCTTTTTCGAGACCACTTCCATGAGGGCGGCCCGCTCGTCGGGGGTAAGGAACTGGTCGGTAGACATGGCGTTATTGCAGCACGAATATGGTGAAGTAAACGGCATCCACTCCGGGGTAGCCAATTTCCTTGGTCAGTACCGCTTGAATCTGGGTCAGTGCTTGCATTCGTAGTTGTTCCTTGCCTTCGTTGGTGGTCAGACGTTCCAGCTTCTGATCAGCGAATAACATGATCAGATTGTTTCTAATCTGGGGCATATTGGCAGTGATCGCATCAGCGACCGGTTGCAAGCGGGTCTGAGCCGCCAGACCGATTTGCAGGTAGCGCAATACGCCCTGGTCTTCAAAGTTGACGATGAATGGCGGATCGATGGCTTGGTAAATCGCTGCTGCCCCTGCGGCGGCAGCGCCGTGCGCGGGAGCCGGCGCAGCACTGTGTGCGGGAGCGGGTGCAGCGCCGTGTGCGGGAGCTGCGGCCTGAGTTTGCCCTTCAGGACTTTTGTTCAGCGCTCCAGTAAGAAACAGAGTAGCGCCGATGGATCCACCGATCAGGATTAGAACACCCACTACAATCAATACAATTTTCATACGCCAGAACCTTTTTTTACCGGTGATTTGGCTTCGTCTTTCTGGGCCATGTCTGCTCTCGTAGCGTAGAGGGTACGCTAGGTCTGGTCAAAGCAAATAACACGCCATAGGAGTTAACGACGAATTTTTCTCCCAACTTCAACCACATCGGAATCGGTCAGCAGGGATTGTCAGAGAATTGACTGTGCGGCTATTCAAGGGTTACAGGGATGGGTGCCAAAATTTTGTCGCGAGGGGGGTACTGAGAGCGATGAGCAGGGGAAAGGTAGCACGGGGGCGAATTCGCCCCTCGCCAGCGCTGGGCGCTGCCGAGGGTGAGCTTTCAAAGCGTCAGCAGCGACATGCCGCCACTGCCATAGCGCAGCACATTGACATTGAAATCAGCGTGTCCTGCGGTTGCCGCGCTCAGCAGGGCCTTGGCATCCGCCGGTAATTTGCCAGGGTCGGGATACAGGGTGGTTAGTTTGAGGTGAGGAGTATGCTCGTTCATGAGCAGCGTCGAAACTACGTTCATGATCTCGTACAGGTTATCGAACATGGTTTGTTCCAGCTTCTTGGCCTTGATCGCGTCCTTGGCGGCGGAGACGGGCAACATCGACAACGCGGCGCCTCCATTGGCGGCGAACGCCAGGTCGCAGATGGCGGCGGCCACCGGGTTGCCGTCATCGGCGACGAAGATTGCAACCAGGTTGCCGGAGCCGGCTTTGGTATCCAGTCGCTTTCCCGGCATGACCGGCACCTTGCCTCCGAACAGCATGTCGAACATTTGAGTCATCGCAGCGGCATTGGGTAAGGCATAGCGAGTAGGCATTGCGCATTCCATTTGAGGTGATGGGAGTGCAGTACTCCATGGGTCGCCGGACTCCAGTAACTGACGCCCATGCCAGCGTTCTCAAGGCGAATCAATCCTTGATGTAGTCTGCCAGACTAATCGCGAAGGTTTCCGCAGTGAACGGTTTGGTGATCAGGAATTTGGCGCCGGCTTCGGTAGCCTTGGCGCGCATTTCCGAGGTAGCCTCGGTGGTCACGAAACCGAAAGTGATGGTGTAGCCTTCTGCGTTCAGTGCTTCCAGCAGTTCCAGCCCGGATTTGTTGGGCATATTCCAATCCGACAGAATCAGGTCGGGCGGATCGTTATGGATGCTGTCCAGCGCCTGGTTGCCATCACCTGCTTGCTGGACTTCGAGATGTCCATAGCCGGCTTCACGCAGGGTTCGCCGGACGATCATGCGCATTGCGTTACTGTCATCAACAATCAGGATTTTCATTGGTGTTTTTCCTTGTCAAGCAGGGGTAGAGATGGATAAAAGTCAATTTACAGCGCCGCCCGGCGCGGTTGGTGTGCAGCCATTCGCGTTCCAGTAAGGGTATCTCCGATACCCCCATCCGCTTCGTGGAAAACATTCACAATCAATCATCAATGCGATGGAATTTTTGCCGGGCGTAATTGGTAGCACAGGGTTTTCCCGATGGGAACCGGTTCAAAGGCGGCATCCAGGCTCAAGGTGGTTTCCGAGGAACCCAGAAACAGGTACCCATCCGATTTCAAGACGCCGCGTACTTTGGCAAGAATCGCTTTCTTGGTGTCTACGCCAAAATAGATCAGTACATTGCGGATAAAAATCAGATCCATCTGGGGCAGGGACGGCCAAACCGTCGCCAGGTTGCCTTGCTGAAATTCCACCATCCGCCGGATCTCGGATTTGATCCGCCATTTTAGACCCTGCTGGGTGAAATACTTGGCCAGCAGCGTTGCAGGTAGACCGCGATTGACTTCGATCTGGCTGTACAGCCCTTCGCGGGCGCGGGCGAGAATGGCATCGGACAAATCGGTGGCAATGATCCGTAGCCGACTTCCGGCTAATGCGGGGAAATGCTCGCGTACCAATATCGCTACGCTATAAGGCTCCTGTCCGCTGGAACAAGCCGCACACCAGATCGTGAGGCGCTGTCCGGGGGGGCGCTTGGCGATCAGTTCGGGCAGGATGACCTTTTTGAGCGTCTCAAAGGGATGGGCATCGCGGAAAAATGAAGTCTCGTGGGTGGTGATGGCTTCCACGACCCGATGCTGAAAGTCATGGCTGAGATTGGTGCGCAGGGCAGTCATCAGATCCTGAAGTGAGGCCAATCCCAGTTGCCGCGCCAGTGGGTCAAGGCGCGTCTCGATCAAATAGGTTTTGTCCTGATCCAGCACAATGGCGGAATGACGCTGGATCAGCTCGCGGATATAATCGAGATCGTTCTGGCTCAGTGCGCTCATCAGGGTCGTCACGCCACTAGCGACCGACCCGGACGCGGGCCAAAATTTCCCGGGCAAGCTGCGGTAACGCGATCTGTCCGTCGGCCAGCCCAGCCTTGACTACGGCACCGGGCATCCCCCAGACCACCGAACTGGCTTCGTCCTGAGCAAGGATAGAGCCGCCGGTTTGCTGAATCGCCTCGCAGCCGCGCAAGCCATCCTGGCCCATGCCCGTCATGATGACCGCCAAGGCATTGCCCCGATAGACTTCGGCCACTGAGCGGAACAGCACATCCACTGCGGGCCGGCAGGAGTTCTCAGGTTCGTCCTGGTTCAGTTGCAGTCGCACCTGCGCTCCCTGCCGTTCTACGATCATGTGTGAGCCGCCCGGCGCGATTCGAATTTGCCCCGGTCGCAGAATTTCACCGGCGGTTCCCTCGGCAACCGACAGGGCTGATTGGGTCGCCAGGCGCTCCGCCAGCAGGCGGGTGAAAATAGGCGGCATGTGTTGAACGATAACGATAGGCACCGGGAGCTGAGCGGAAAGCTGCGGCAATAGTGCGGCCAAGGCGTTGGGGCCACCGGTAGAAAGACCGATGGTGATGACATCCACGCGCTGGCGCAGGCGCGGCGCCAGCGGGACAGGAGTAGACCTTGGCGCTGAAACCGGCGTTGACGCCGGCGTAGGCCATGCTTTGAATGCGGGTGGACGTTCAGCGGCTGGCGCGGGGATCGGGGCCAGGACGTCACGGCAGAAGGTTTTGATCCGGGGAATCAGTTCGTCGCGAACCCGCTGCAACGCGGTACTCATGTTGCCACTGTTCGATGGTTTGGCAACGTAGTCATTAGCGCCCAGCGCCAGCGCTTCCAGGGTCACGGCCGCTCCCCGTTCGGTCAGCGAACTGAACATGATGACCGGCAGGCGCGGCTGCCGTTTGCGGATTTCGGTCAGCGTCTCCAGTCCATCCATCTCCGGCATTTCCACGTCCAGAATCACCAAATCGGGTTTGACCGTCGCCAGTTTAGTCAACGCGATCCGACCGTTGGCGGCGGTGTCGGCAACTTCCAGCGTGGGATCACCGGAGAGGACGTCGGTCAGCAGGCGGCGAATAACGGCTGAATCATCAACCAGCAGGATGCGAATTTTAGTAGCCATGGCTAAGGGGGGTAATTCCAGGTAATTGCAATTTTTCCAAAACGGTATCGCGAGTTACGGGGTTCATCATGATTTTTTAGCTCTCGATAGCGCTGTCACGAAATGACGTAGCTGCGGCTACCCCCGCGTCCCGGACGGGCGCCGGAGTGAGGTATGGCGGCATCGTACCGGAAATAGTCAACCAGTTGCTGCAATTCGGCGGCCATTCGCGCCATTTCGCCGGCAGCGTTATGCATGTCATTGGCGCTGCTCAGCGTACTTTGGGTGGCTTCGGCTACATTGGTGATATTCCGGGCGATGGCGGAGCTGCCTCGGGCGGCGTCGGCCACACTGCGACTGATTTCGTTGGTGGTGGCCGTCTGTTCCTCGACGGCGCTGGCAATGGTGATCTGAATGTCATTGATCTGATTGATGATCGTGCTGATGCCGCCGATAGCTCCGACGGCGCTGCCGGTGTCGATTTGGATCGCTTCGATTTTACGGCCGATCTCCTCAGTAGCCTTTGCGGTTTCCTTCGCCAACTCCTTGACCTCGTTAGCGACCACCGCAAAGCCCTTACCCGCTTCGCCGGCGCGCGCGGCTTCAATCGTCGCGTTCAAGGCCAGCAGGTGGGTCTGCTCGGCGATGGAGGTGATGACCTTGATGATATTGCTGATGCCGGCGCTGCTCTCGCCCAGTTTGCGAACGGTGGCGTTAGCGTTTTGCGCCATCGTCACTGCTGAAGCGACCACTTTGGCGGCTTCGGCGGCGTTTTGGGCAATTTCGCGGATGCTGGCGCCCATTTCCTCAGTGGCGGTCGCGACCGCCTCGACGTTGGCGCTGACCTGATCGGCGGTCGCCGAAGTCTGTGTCGCCTTGGTCGAAGCGGCCTCGGCATTGCTACCCATCTGGTGGCTGACCATGGTCAATTCCTCAGCAGCGCCGGCCAGGGTTTGAGCCGTTTTGCTGATGCGGGCCATGCTATCGCGCAGGGTGGTCAGCAGTTGGCTGAGTCCTTGGGCCATGCGATCAATGGTATCGGCGCCGGTTGCCGATAGATTTTGAGTCAGGTCGCCTGCGGCCGCTGCGTTCACTGCGCTCAACATTTGGCCGACCTTGGTTTGCAACAGTTGGGTTTGTTCCCGCTCGCGTTCAACGCTCTCCTTAGCCGTGCGCTCGTTCCGGAGTTTTTCGGTGACTAAATCCCAGGTCACCATCGGTCCCAGATACGCGCCGCTGCGATCGTGAACGGCGCTGAAGTACAACTCGCAGATTTCGCTGCCGAGCATCAGGATCGCCTTGTGGGGAAGCTGAGCCGGATCGGCGATGACCCGTCGCAGATCGCCCTGCTGCCGGTAGAATAAATCCATCGGTTGACCGATCAGTTCGGCGACTGGGGTCGGCAGATGCGCTTCCAGTCCGCGCAAGGTGCGTTCCATCGCCGGATTCAAGTAGCGCAGGCGCAGATTACGATCCGCGACCATGATATTGGACGGGGTGCTTTGCACCATGGACATCACCCAGCTCGCCTGCTGGCGATCTTCGGCGAGCTCGGTCCAGTTGACTTTATCGGCTTGCAGAGCCTTGTGGATGGATTCGATGGCCTGATTGAGCGCCCGCGTCATCTTGCCCAACTCGTCGCCGGAGACGATAGGCGCCTGGCGCGACAGATCGCCGCCGGCCAGTTCGCAGGCCAGTTCCAGAACGCCGTTCACGCTGGCGGTGACGCCACGGATCAGCCAGAAGGAAAGCAGGAGCAGCGGAATCAGCAGGGCGATGACCATCAAGCCTTCACGCACCACTGCGCTGAGAAATTCGCTGCGGGTTTCATCGGTGTAGACGCCCATGGCCAGCACCCAGTCCCACGGGGCGAATTCCCGGGCGTAGGCGACTTTAGCAACCGCTTTGTTCGTACCCGGACGCGGCCATTCATAGGCGACAAAACCGCTGCCGTTCTGCTGGGCAACCTTGGATAACTCGGCGAGGATTGCAGCGAGATTGCTGGCGTCGCGCCCGCCGCGCGGCGTCTGGCCTTCCAGTTCCGGGTGGGCGGCGTGGAGCAGGAGCCGCTGCTCCCGGTCGATCACCAGGAAATAGAAATCCTGATAGCGCATGTTGCGGAGTGTTTCGAGGGCCAGCTTCTGGGCCTGTTCGCGGGTGAGCGAACCGGCTTGTTCCTGCTTCTGATAGCGTTCTATCACGCCGTTAGCCGTTTCGACCAGGCTGAGCGCCAGCGCTTTGGGCGCCTCCAGCGACTGTTGCCAGTGGACATAAAAGGACAGAGTGGCCAGCAGCGCCATACTGGCGACGGTCCAACCGGCAAGCAGCAACAGCTTGCCGCGCAGGTTAAGGCTTTTCAGAAACTTCATGGAAGAGGTTCTCCTGGAGACCATCGTACTCCGGTCGGTATCAAACAGGCGCCGGTTCGCTCTGGCCGTCGAGTTCTTGCCGCTCCGCGCCCCGGTTGAGGATATTCGGGCGGAACAGTTTTGCAACATTTAGCGTGAGCAACAGGCGACCCTGAAGCTTATAGGTGCCTTGAATCAGTTCCCGGGCAATCCCGTCGAGGGTATCGGGGGGATGCTCAAAACAAGCTGGGTCTACTCCCATGACATCGCCGATGCGATCCACCAGCAGGCTGAAAATGCCTTCCCGGGTTTGCACCACAATGTTCATAGGCCGGAGATCAGCAGCGCGGTCGGCTAATTGCAGCAGGCGGCGCAGATCAACTGCGGTCACAATCTGGCCGCGCAAATTGATCAGCCCGCGAATCACGGGCGGCGCCAGCGGCACCGGCGTGATCGGCAGGTAGCGGATGACTTCCTGGACGTTTTCCACACTGACGCCGAAGAACCGGTCGTCCAGGAAAAAAGTGCAAAGCTGCTGTTCGTCCGCCATCCGTTCAGGCCTCCTCGGCTAGCGCCAGCAACGGCGCAGCGCGTTGCAGGAAGCTTTGAATATCGAACAGTTCGGTCACCCGGTTTTGAATCACCAGGGTGCCAGTGATGCCGGTACGGGTCGAACGACCCTTGATCTCGAACACGTCCTGGACAATGTCGAGAATTTCATCCACGACCAAGCCAACCCGGCGGACGCCATCGCCGAATACGATCACTTGCATCAAGTTTGCGGCGGCAGTGCTGGTCCCGGCATGCGCCAGACGGTCGAACGAGCGGCGTTCGCCGAGAATATCTTTCAGGCGAATCAAGGGCAGGATATGGCCCCGGTACTGAATGACATCCACATCGCCGGCGTTCTCGATCTGATCGGTCTCGAATTCCTCCAGGCGGGAGACCGGCGCCAGCGGGATGGCCAGCCGGCCGTCGCCGGGCGCGCGCACCAGAAGCAAAGTTTGGCGTTCGGCGTCGCGTTCGCGGGCCTCTCGCAGTTGCGCCGCAAGGTTGTGGTCGTGGCTGTCGCTCAGAATGCGCGCCTGTTGGGCGATGCCAAGAACATCGAGGATGAGCGCGACACGGCCATCGCCCATGATGGTGGCGCCGGCGAACACCGGAATATCCTGCAACACCTTGTCGAGCGGCTTGACCACGATTTCCTGGGTATCGTTGATCTGATCCACCACCAGACCGAAATGGTGTTGTCCGGTCTGCAAAACCACGATGTTGATGACGCTGGCCGTGGTGGTCGTGGTCAGTTTTAGCTCGCGGTTGAGATGAACGATGGGCAGGAGTTTGCCGCGCAGCCGGTAAACCGGGTTGCTGTGGACATATTCAATAGCCGTATTCCGCTGTTCCTCGTTGACCCGGATTAACTCCAGCAGATTAACCTGCGGTATGGCGAAGCGCTCGCCGCCGCTGGTAATGATCAGCGCGGGCACGATAGCCAGGGTCAACGGGATGCGAATCTTGAACGTGGTGCCGCGCCCCAGTTCGCTTTCCAGGTCAATCACGCCGCCGATCCGCTCAATATTGGTTTTGACCACATCCATGCCGACGCCGCGCCCGGAGATATTGGTGATCTTCTCGGCGGTGGAGAAGCCAGCCAGAAAGATCATCCGCCGGAAATCCTGTTCGCTCATGGCGGCAGCGCGATCGGCGGTAATCAATCCTTTTTCGAGGGCCTTGCTGCGCAACTTGACGGGATTGAGGCCAGCCCCATCATCGGAAATTTCAATGTGAACCTGACCGCCTTCGTGGTAGGCGCGCATTAGCAGGCAGCCTTCCTCGGGTTTGCCGGCGGCGCGACGGGCGGCGGGCATCTCGACTCCGTGATCAATGGCGTTGCGCACCAGGTGAGTGAGCGGGTCTTTCATCGCCTCGATCAGGCTTTTGTCGAGTTCGGTTTCCTTGCCTTCCATCTCGACTCGCACCTGCTTGCTGCAACCGAGTGCCAGGTCGCGCACTACGCGAGGGAATTTCGCCCAGATGTTGCTGATCGGCTGCATCCGGGTCCGCATGATTCCTTCCTGAAGCTCGCTGGTGATCATGCTCAGCCGTTGCGAGGCCGCCAGCAGCGGCGCATTTTCCTGGAGAACGGTGTATTCGAGAATCTGGTTGCGTGCCAACACCAGTTCTCCGACCAGATTCATCAGCTTGTCCAGTAACGGCACATCCACCCGGATGGAGCTATCGGCGATGGACGGTGCGCCAGAGGGTGCGGTTGAAGCAGGAGCAGCGGTGGTGCGCTCGACCGGGACGGGATGCGGTTCGGGCGCGACGGGCGCGGGGGTAACCTCGGCGGCAGTTGGGGCCGGTAAAACCGTCGGTTTCGGCGCGGGGCTGGGAGGCGGTGAAGAAGCTGCGGCGGTAGTGGCGGGCGCTAGAAGAGGTGACGGCACAGACGCTGCGGCGGGAGCAACGGCGGGCGGATTGGCGGGTCCCAGAAGGGGCGATGGTGCGGCGGGGGGTGGAGCTGCGCTGCCGCCGTCCTTGAGGCGGTTCAAGGTTTCAATCAGGCCAGGGTAGCTTTCCTCACCATCGGCCTCGGTACGCTCGACTTCACCCAGCATCGTGCGGATGGCATCCACCATGGACAACAATGCGCTGGCAATTTCCTGGGTGAAATTCAGCTTGCCGTCGCGTAGCAGCGACAACAGATTTTCGCCGGCATGAGCCACCTTTTCGAGATGACCGAAGCCAAGGAAGCCGCAGGTGCCCTTAACGGTGTGGATGGTGCGGAAGATGCTGGCGAGCGTATCCCGATCCTCGGGATTCTGCTCGAGCATCACAAATTTATTATCAAGCTGATCCAGGCCTTCCAGACTTTCGGTCAGGAATTCCTTGATGATCTCGTCCATGGTGGTGTCGGTGGCTCTGAAGGTCGCCTTGGCTGTTGCCAAGGGGAAGGGTGGTCACTAATGCTTGTATTGTAGAGTACCTGCCGTGGGATGCGTGATGAGTTTAGCCGTCGAGGCAATCAACCATCGAACCAACTGCCTGCTGGCTTCGCACCCTGCCCCGTGAGCATTCCTAACGCAGATAGTTGAACAGCGAAAGATTCTGAATCTTCACGAAGGATTGCTGGGCTGCCTGCAACCCTAGCAGTTCTGCATTCATCTGCGATGCCGCCTCGGCGTAGTTCACCGCGCCAATGTCACCCATTAGCGATTGCAATTGCACGTCAAAAGTTTGATTTACTGCATCCTGGGCATCCAGGCTGTTCATCCGGCTGCCCGCTTTGCCGCGTATCTGATTCAGATGCAGCATACCCTGATCGATATCAGCAAGAGAGTTAGCTAGGGATTGGGTTAACGCGGCCTGTTCGGGGGCAGTCTTGGTCGGAGTTTCCAGTGCGTTAATCAGGTCATCCAATGTTTTGAACAGACTTTGATTTTGCGAAGGTTCTACCGTGAATTTATCGTCATCAAATGGTGTGCCGCTAATGCTGACTTCCATGCCCCGAAAACTGATCGATTGGCCCGCCACGTAAGCTTGGTTGTTTACCACCGGCGTTGGGTTATCAATGCCGTTTGTAACTTCGATAACATTAAAAGTGGTATTAGCTCCGTTGACAGTAAAATCAATACGGTAGTCGTGACCCATGAAGCTATTTTGGAAAGCCACCGAATCAGTGACACTGCCAGTGCTGATGACGCCACTCCCTTTATTATTAGCACTCGTTGCTACTTGGAACTGTCCATTGTTATTGCGAATATTCATAAATACATCATCGCCAGCATCACCAACGGCTATTTGTCGGGAAGGGCCAATTTTTAATTGCCGTTGACCTTGATCACCGTTGTAAATTACATCGCCGTTGGCATTGAGAGTAAAGGGTGTACTCTGTTCCTTGAAACCGGCAAACAGATAGGCACCTTCAGAATCTTTGGTATTAGCGATGTCCTGAAGCTGCTGGCGCAGTTGGCGGACTTCCACAGCGATAGACTGCCGATTCTCATCGGTTAATGCGGCACTGTTAGCTTGAATATTCAGTTCCCGTGCTCGTTGCAGAATATCGCCGCCTTGTTGCAACGCGCCTTCCTCTGTGGCCAGTCGGCCATTGGCCAAGGTGATGTTGCGCCCGTACTGATCGTTCATGGTTAACTGCTTGTGCAGTTCCATCAGCCGGGCGCTGTTGGTTGGATCATCCTTTGGCTGGAGAATCTTGCGCCCACTGCTGATTTGTTCTTGCACCTTGGCCAAACTGACCTGGTGGTCGGTGATTGGCTTAATGCCTTGCCGGTAGGTCTGACTGGTGGAAATACGCATGGCTTTAGCTCCTGACCGCGCTCAGCAGGGTCGAAAACAGTGAGTTGGAGGTCTGGATGATTTGGGCGGCAGCCTCGTAGGCTTGCTGGAACCGCACCAGATCGGCGGCTTCCTCATCCAGGCTAACCCCGGACACCGCTTCGCGGGATTGCGTCGATTGATCGAACAGGGCCTGCTGCGATTTCAGGGTGTTGTCGATGCGCCGGCCCTGCGCGCCGACTTCGGCGATCAGCGTGGCGTAAACACCCCGGTAGTCGTTGCCACCCATAAGTTGCTGCTTGGTTTGCAGCTTTACCAATTCCAGAGCATTACGGTTGTCGCCGATGCCGCCGACGTTGCTCTTGACCGTAAAGGCATCGTTGGTTTGGGGACTGCCACTCAAGGCCACTTCCCATCCGTTGTAGGAGACGGTAGCGCCTTTAGCGCTGTCGTAGGTTTGCTCGTGGGTGATTGTGAATTTATCCGTAGCGGTGAATTTAATCGTGACCGGATACAGAAAGCTGGCATTGCTGGCGTCGGTAATGGATCCCGCCGAGATACTGCCGGTACCGGTGTTACCGCCTCCAGCCGTAGGGGTGATTGTTGCAGGTGGCCCGGCGCTGGTTGCGATAGTAAAGGTGTCGCCTACTGCCGGAGCGTTGCTGAGGGCTATTTGCCAACCGTTATAGGAGATCGTTTTGCCTGCACCGCTATTGTAGGATTGCGTGTCAGTGACCGTGAACTGATTGGTAGCGGTGAACATAATATTGACGGTGTTCTGCAAATTGGGATTGGCGGCGTCGAGAACGGTACCCGCTGAAATGCTGGCTGTTCCTACATTAGCGGTATTGGCGCTGGTGGTAATCGGCGAGGCCATCGCTACCTTGCGTGGATCGGTGATCGCCAGTTCAAAACCGGCCGAGGCTTCCCGGGTGGGTTGCAGCAGAAAGCGGTCTCCAGCTAAGGGAGTGCCCGTCAAGGTCAGGTTCAAACCATCCTTGTTCAACTCGGTATTCAAGCTGGTCGCACCGGTCAGATTGCCGCCGGTATAAATCACTTTTTTATCTGAGAGCCGCGTGGCGGTGTAATTGGCACCGTCAAAGTTGATTTCATAATCGGAGCGAACCAGCTTAGTGGCGCCAATAGCGCCATTGGGATCAGTGGCGGGATCGCCAATGGTAGCGGTGAACGCAGCACTACCGCTATTAGTGCTGAAAGCCAGCACCTTGGGCGAACCGACCGTGAATAGATTTCCTCCCAGCTCGCCGTTTAAGTCCATCCCTTTTTGATGCTGGTCGTTGATGGTCTTCGCGATGCCCGTTGCCATCAGACCTAAACCATCCTGCGCCGGATTCAGTACGCTGCGGCGGAACTCGAAATAGCCGCCCAACTCGCCGCTGCTAATATAAGGCTCCAGATCGGAACCTGCCGCCTGACCTTTCATACGCACGGTGATTTCCTGCGGATCGAAGCCGGACTGCGCCGCTTCCAGCGTGTTCGAGGTGTTGCCCACGACCAGCGGCTGACCATTGCCCATGAACACGTTCATGCTGCCGTCATTCTGGGTAACGATTTGCACGCCGACCAGTTTTGAGAGATCGACCAGCATCTTATCGCGCTGATCCATGAGGTCATTAGGCGAGTTGGTCGGTGACTTATTGGCCTGGGAAAGATCCTGATTAATCTTGGCAATGCCACTCGTCAGGTTATTGATCGCCGTGACCGCATTGGTAATTCCGGTATCCACCGAGTCGCGCAGACTGCTCAGGGAACTGTCAATATCCTGAATGCGCGTCGTCAGTGTGCGGCTTTCATCCAGAAAAACCTGCCGGCTGGTCACTGATGCCGGGGAATTGGATACGTCATGCAGCGCAGTAAAAAAAGCCTCCACATCAGGAGTCAGGCCCACATCGGTATCGCCCAATAGGGAACTCATCTGCCCGGTCAGCGTATTCAGGGTGTCGTATTGACTGACACCGGATTGGTGACCGCGCAATTGCTGCATCACAAAGCCGTCGTAAACCCGCGCCACGCTCTCAATGTTTACCCCCCGGCCCATATAACCATAGGACTGTTGCTCGGGAGTGGGCGTATTCAATTCCACCCGCTGCCGGCTGTAGTACGGGGTATTGACATTGGCGATGTTATGACCGGTAGTGGCCATGGCGGCACGGAAAGCCATTAGCCCGCTGACTGCGGTTTGGAGCATGTCTACCATAGCTGTTTACCCTTGCGGGTCTCCTTAGTTCTGTCCAAACCGGTTAACGGCTTGATGGGTTAACTCTTCTTGATTATCGGCCCGGTAGGGGCTGACTTTAGCGCTCCCAGCGCGTCGTCGAACGCAGGCCCGTTGATCAGAGCCTGAATTTTTTTGGCATAAGCGGGATCAGTGGCATAACCGGCCCGTTGCAGCGCCCGCAGGTAGGCGGTGCCGTCCTTCACCACGTTCAGTGCTTCGCCGTAGCGCGGGTTGACCTGCAAGAAATTCACATAATCCTTGAAACTATCGGCATACGAACCATAGGCGCGGAAGCCGTCGCGCTGGCGCACTGCCGCGCCATTGACGAATTCCAGGGTGGAGTTGACCACCCGGTCGCCTTCCCAACCCCGGTTGGCCTTGATGCCGAATAGGTTATGACTGCTGCGGCCATCGGCGAAACGCGGTACCGACTTGCCCCAGGCGGTTTCATGGGCGGCTTGGGCGATCAGCACTTCGGGCGCAACGCCCAGTTGCCGGGCGGCGTCCTGCGCGTGCGGCCACAAGATCGGAAGAGCACACGTCTGAACTCTAGTCACGCCAATATCTCG